>JBGQHD010000535.1:0-4444 GCA_041497795.1 Planctomycetia bacterium | reverse complement strand
TCCTGGCCGGGGGTATTTCGGGCTTTTCGCCGGGGGGGGGGGCTTGGGGGGGTGCCCCCTCGTGGTGCCCCGGGGGGGTTGGGGGGGCGCCCGCCGCGACGCTCGCCTGTCCCGCGGCTCGCGGGACCTACTGGCCGGTCGCTACGTCCAAATCTTCTCTCGCCCCCAGCCAGTCCTTCGGCAGACCTTCTTGGCCGACGGCGAGGGCCACGATGCTGCCCACGATGGCCGCGTTGGTATCCATATCGCCGCCGACGCGAACCGTCGCCCAGAGCGCTTCCGGGTAGTCATCGAGGTGTGCCGCTGCGCACCAGAGGCAGAACGGCACGGTGTCGGCGGCAAGCGTCGTGCTTCCGTTTCCCAGCGCTTGGGCAGCCGTAAACTCCCATTCGGTCAGGTCGATTTCCAAAGCCTGCCGGAGGCCGTCCTGCACCGGGCCGGGCAGCGTGTGCTGGATGGCGGCCCGCAGGAGTCCCGACCGCTCTTCCTTCCGCTCCGTGGCGGCCCAGCGCCATGCCCAGGCTGCGGCGACGGCCACGGCGATCGCGCCAGCCCGCGCCTCGGGATGGAAGTGCGTGATCACGGCGGAAGCTTCGGCTTCGCGCACTGCCGCCGCCAGGTTGTCGGCAAAGTAGGCGCCCAGCGGGGCCACGCGCATCGCCGCGCCGTTCCCTTTCGATCCCTCGCCGCCGAACGCGCCGGACGACACTTCCCGCCAAGGTGCGCCGTCGCGAATCGCCCGCAAGATGCGAATCGTGCTATGCCCGTAACCGCGGCCAGGGTCGCACGCGAAGCGCTCGGCGAACGTCCGGGCCAGATCGTCTTGATCGACGCGGCCATGCCGGGCGAGCACGTCGCGGACGGCGATCGCCATTTCCGTGTCGTCGGTGTACGGCCAGGGCTTTGCCGGCGGCGAGCGAGTCATCGTCGCCCGCAGCGCCGTGGAGGGCAGGAAGAACTGCTCGCCAAACGCGTCGCCTAGCGAGAGACCCTCCAGCGAGAGTTGTGCGCGGCTCAGAGCGGCTGCCTGCGACGGTGGGCTCGCGGACATCGTTGGACATTAAGGTTGTGTAGTACAGGACTTGGGTCGAGTATGCCGACCAAGTTGACCTTGCCGTGCTAGCAGCGACTGCAATAATGCAATTGCATCGTATCGCGTGCCATTATATTATCCCAGCCGGCAAGGATAGCCCGGCGCTGCCAGCGGCAGCGTGCCCTACGCGGGTCGTAACTCCCTTCGCCATCCAGGCAAAAGAGTGCCCATGGACTCGGGCATTTGTCTTTCGTTGACCGATTTCAGGAATAGCGGTGCGTACCGCACCGTCTCGTCCTGGGACCAACCTAGAGGCGGAGGGGAGATGCTATGTGCGGACTTTTCTTGGGCATGGTCGTTTGGCTCGGCCCGGTGGACAACGTCGCCACCGTCGAGGTGAACACCTTCGGCGAGCAGCCGCGGACGGCCGTCATCTACCGCGACGCCGACAACTCGATCGTGGACTGGCGGTGGCTCTCCTCGCCCGACCAGATTCCGCAGCCGCTGGGAGACGGCCGACACGTCGCCGTCTGGAGCGACCAAGGCAAGCCGCGCACGGTGTACTGCACGTCGGTGCGGTACACGCGCACGCGCGAGGACCGCGAACTCGCCGAACGAGCGAGCCTGCCGGAACACAAGCGGCGCAAACTGGCGCGGTAGACTTAGGCCAGTTCCTGATTCGGCAGGCCCAGGTCAACCTGCGGCGCGTTGAGTTGGGGGAAACGCGCGCTGCTCGCGTGGTGGATTGCCGACCAATCAATGCGCGCGACCCAGCATTGCTCGTCCTCTGAGTACTCGACGACGCCACTGGCCTCGATATCGTCCGGACGCCCCTCGTCGTCGGCGTCGTCCGCATAGAGCGTTACCGCAAGACCGGCAGCCAGCTTGATCTGTTGCCGCTCTAGATCGTGCGTCGTGCCGGCACAGATCAAACGAAGCCGCCCTTGTGAATCCGCGTTCTGAAAGTCAGCGTATATCCGCGGTGCAGCCATAAGTCGCCCTCTCCGTTATGCTTTCTTGGCAGGGTTGGGGATCGTTGGCGTCAAAAGACGACTCGCGGTTTGCGCGGCCAGCCCAACCAAAGTCGCGTGGTAAGGGGTCCTTCCAAAAGTCCGCACGACGTCTCCGCCCTTCTCTCGAATAGCTCCCACTGTCGTAACGCCAATCCTGCTGTGAGGAAGTGACTTCGCCAGGTCATCAAGCGGAACGCCAACGGCGCATTCCACTGAAACCCCGACACGCCGCAGGGATGTATCCCCATACCGCGCTCGATATCGCCCGGCTCGTTTCTTCCCCCGCGAACGACCAGCGCCTCGTCGGGCATCGTTTCCATTATTGTAGCAGGCCGTTGCCAGTCGAACGTGGATCATCTTGCGATGCGACGCCAACTAGCCCGCCAACTCCCAGCCCTGGCGATACTCCTTGCGGACGTAGGCGTCGGCGTCCGGGCAGTTGGTCGCCTTGAGCTTCTCGGCGTCCCACTCCAGCTTCTTGCCGGCGCGGAAGGCCACCACGCCCAGCAGCACCGTCTCGGTCAGCCGCCCGGAATACTCGAAGTTGCAGGTGGTTGGCCCGCCGGTCTTGCAGGCCTTGGCCCACTCTTTCCAGTGGCCGATGGAGTTGGGGATGGTCGGCTTGGGCGGCTGATAGCCGTCGAACTTATCCTTGGGCAGCAGCTCGTAATGGCCGTAATCGGCGACCAGCATCCCCTTGTCGCCGACGAACAATACGCCCAGGCCCCAGGTGCTGAGCGATTTGCCGTTGTGCCCCAGCGTCTTGGCCACCAGGTCGTGGTTCTTGCCGCCGTCGGACCAGTGGAAGGGGAGCGGCTTGCCCTCGCGCTCGAACTCGTAGTCGGCCATGCACCAAGCCGGGGCGCCATCGGCGTGGACCGGCGGCCCCTTGGCCTCGACGGTCTTGGGATACGTCAGCCCCAGGGCCCAGAAGGGCAGGTCCATCACGTGGCAGGCCATGTCCCCAAACGTGCCCGAGCCGTACTCCCAGAATCGCCGCCAGTAGAACGGATGGATCGGCTCCACGGCTTCGTTGCCGTTGTCCTGCGGCACGCGGACTTCGAAGTAGGGCCGCTTCTTCGCTGGGCCGAGCCAAATGTTCCAATCGAGGTTCGAGGGGACCGGCTTTTCCGGGCCAAATCGGCCGTTCGACCAACCCTTGTTGCACCAGTTGAAGACCTCGCTGACCGTGCCAATGCCGCCCCCTTGGATGATCTCCACCACGCGGCGGTAATTGTCTCCGGCATGGATCTGCGTGCCCATCTGCGTAACGAGGCCATTCTTCTTGGCCATCTGCGCCACGACCCGCGCCTCGTGCACGCAGTGGGTCAGCGGCTTCTCGCAATAGACGTGCTTGCCGGCGGCCAAAGCCCGCGTCGTGGCCGGGGCGTGGTTGTGGTCGGCCGTGGAGACGCAGACGGCGTCGATGTTCTTGGCCTCCTTCTCGATCATCGCCCGGTAGTCGCGATAGGTCTTGGCCGCCCGGTGCGAGCCCGCCGCCTGGCCAAGCAGCCGCTCGTCCACGTCGCACAGCGCATAGACGTTCTCACCGAGGAGGTTGTTGAGGTTGTCGCCCCCCTTGTTGGCCACGCCGACGAACGCGATGTTCAGCTTCTCGTTGGGCGACTTGGGCTCCTTGGCTTCCACCTGGCTCCACACGCCGAGCGCCCCGGCGGCGGCGAGCGTGGAACTGGTTTGGAGGAAACCGCGACGATCGAGACGAGTGGTCATGAGCATGTCCTGGCTGGAGGGATTCTGGCCTGGGGCCTGCCGGCGGGATCGCAAGTGCAGCGGCCATTGTAAGTGCCCGCGCGGCAAGCCGCAAACTGGCGGCAACTTTGCACTGACCTCGCGCCCGTCATTCTTCTGAGCGAGTACCCAGCGATCGTCGCGGGTCAGCTACAGCGACTCGTTAGCCACCCTCTTCGCCGAACTTGCGCCTCAGCATGTCTCCAATCGTTTCTGGATCGAGTTCAAGGATCGCCTCCGCAAATGCCGCGAAACCCTTGGCAGCCGCGATTGCTGACAACGCGGCACCGCAATACCAATGGTCCCACTCCACAGCTGCCGCGCGCCCGACCAATTCAGGGACACGACGAAGCGCCGCGAAGTAGTCAGTTCGAAGTTCAGGTGGAATCTCGGGCCCGCGCTGCTTTGCGCGGGCGATCTCGATGCACGCCAGCATCTGAAACAGGGACCAAGGTGCCCGTTCCGGGGCGCTCGCCACGGCGCGAACGATGTGCGGCACGGCGGCATAGGAAGCGGTATAAATGTCACCCTGATGACAGAGAGCGCTCCAGAGGGAGAAATAGGGTTCCGCCTCGTGTCCTTCGTCGGGGGGCAGTTCCTGCAAATCGGTCAGCAACGCGGGGATGTCGGACGCGGAGCCATAGGCATC
>JBGQHD010000534.1:0-4445 GCA_041497795.1 Planctomycetia bacterium | reverse complement strand
CTCGGCCGGGTTGGGGTAGCCCATCAGGCCGCCCTTGCGGCGCATGGTGGGGAACTCGTGATAGCGGCCGGTGATCAGCTTGTGCGGATAAATCTGATGGCCGGTGTCCCAGATCAGCCGGTCGCGGGCGAAGTCGAACTCGGCGTGCAGGGCCAGGCACAGCTCGATCACGCCCAGGTTCGAGGCGAAATGGGCCGTGCGGTCGCTGACCAGGTTGCACAGCGCCTCGCGCATTTCGGCCGCCAACTGCTCCAGCTCGGCGCGCTTGAGCCGCTTGAGATCGCGGGGCGATTCGATCTGGGAGAGAAGACGATCCATTACGGCCGAGCGTTATGCGGGAAGTTGGATCTTGCCCAATGACGAATGACGAAGCACGAATGACGAATTGAAGCACGAAGGACAAAGCCCTAATGACGAGTCGCACTTTGACCGATTCGACATTGGTGCTTCGTCATTCCTTCGTCATTCGAGCTTCGACATTCGTCATCCCCCCTACCGGTCTCTTTCTACAACGTACCTCGCTAGCGAGGCTAGGTCACTTGCCGCCTCGCCAAATGTAGTCAAAGCTCCGATGGCCTCTTCGATCAATCGCGCCGCGCGGCGCTGGCTTTCCTCGACGCCGAGCAAGCCGGGGTAGGTTAGCTTGCCGCGAGACGAATCCTTGCCGACCCGCTTGCCGACGGATTTCTCGTGGCCGCCGACGTCCAATAAATCATCCTTAATCTGGAAGGCCAGACCGAGGCAATGGCCAAACTGTTCCAAGGCCGCGAGTTGCCGCTCCGAAGCCCCGGCGCAGATGCCGCCCAGTTGCACGGCCGCGGCCAACATGGCGGCGGTTTTGCGGGCATGGATCGTCAAAAGCAATGTGGGCAACTCGCTCTGCGAGTTGCCGTCCACTCGCGGAGCGAGTGGACCACACTTTCCTTCCGCCGCCAGGTCGTCCACTTGCCCGCCAACCAGGGCCGTGGCGCCGGCCGTGCGGGCCAGCACCTGGCAGCACCGCGCAGCGGCCTCGGCGGGGCGGACATCGCGGGCCAGCACCTCGAAGGCCAGGGCCAAGAGCGCGTCGCCGGCCAGGATGGCCAGCGCCTCGCCGTAGATCTTATGGCACGTCGGCCGGCCGCGGCGCAGGTCGTCGTCGTCCATCGCCGGCAGGTCGTCGTGGATCAGCGAATAAGCGTGCACCATTTCCACCGCGCACGCCGCCGGCAGGGCGATCTCATCCGGCCGGCCGCAGGTCCGCGCGGCCAGCAGGGCCAAGAGCGGCCGCAGCCGCTTGCCGGGGGACAGCAGACCGTACTGCATGGCCTCGCGAAGCATCGCAGGACAGAACCGCCCGAGTTTGTCGGGTGCGTCGGCGAACTCGGTGTACGCGTCGAGCGCCGCATCGATCCGCGGGCGCGCTTCGGCGGCAATATCCTGGATCGTCGCTGTCAACGGTTCGATCATGTTTGCTCTGGCTCGCCGCCGGCTCGCGGCTAAACGACGGACCGTCCTAGAATAAATCGCGCGGTCCGTCGGCGGCGCGTCCATCAGCATCGCGCGGTCCGTCAACGTCGCTCGGTTGCGGCGGCGGTTTGGCCGCTCGGCGCGACCTCGGCTTTGGCGGCAGCGGCTGACCGTCCGTCGCCAGCGCATGACGTTCGATCGTCGCTGCCGCGTCGAACGGCCGGGTGACTGGCTCGCCATCGGTATCAACCCGCTCCAGCAGCTCGATTCGCCGCTCCGCCCGCTCCAGCAATTGGTAACACTCTTTCAGCCGCTCGACGCCCAACTCGTAGCTAGCCAGCGACTCGGCCAGGCCAAGCTGCCCCTCTTCGAGCTGGCGCACGATCTGCTCCAGTTCCTCCAGCGACTGCTCGAAGGAGGGCTGAACGACGGACGGCTGAGCAGCGGACGACTGACTCGTTTCGGCCAAAACAGCTCTCCAAAAGGGGGGATGGGCCGCCATGGGCGGAACCACCCTCTATCTAACCGTTCCCGCCGCACGAGAACAACTCAAACATCCCCAATCGTCTCAAGTCGGGATCGGTCGCCGTGACCCGTGGCGTGTGCAGACCCGGCGAGGCATCCTGCAACAGTTCGTTCCACAATGGTGCAGCGGGCACGACGGCCGATCCGTTGCCCGATGGCAACTCCGCAGGTCGAGTATAACTGGTTCCGGCCGCTGCGATTAGGTACGCTGGAAGTGTGCTGGCGGTATGCCGCGTCGTCAGCCGCTGCCGGCACATGAATTGCTCGTGCGTTGGCCATATCGCACGGATAACTCTATCCGCACAACTTATGTCAAGCGCCGACGCTGATGTTGGACGTCGTCTGGGGCCCTTCGTCTTGGAGGAGCGGCTCGGCGATCACGGCTCGGTCTATCATGCCATTCACGTGGAGCAGCGGCGTTCGGTGGCGGTGAAGCTGCTCGATCCGCTGCCGGCACCCAATAACCAGGCCGTGCAGGAGTTTGCCCGCGAGCTGCTGTTCATCCAGACGCTTCAGCATCCCAACGTGGTGTCTTGCTACGGCGGCGGGGTGCAGGACTTGCAGCCGTACCTGGCGATGGAGTTGGTGCGCGGCGAGTCGCTCGACGTGCGGCTGCGGCGGGAGGGGCCGCTCCCCTGGCCGACGGCGATGGCCGTGGCCCGGCAAGTGTGCGAAGCGCTGGCCTACGCCGACCATCGGAACCTGCTGCATCTGCGGCTTTCGCCCGCGAAGATTCTGCTCGGTGACGACGGCGTGATGCGGGGCATCGCGAAGGTGGTCGATTTCCGCCGGCCGCGCGGCGCGATCGGCCTCCCGGCGGTGGAACCGGATGAGCAGTTCGTCGCGCTGGCCTATCAGGCGCCGGAGCAGATTTGCGGCAAGCCGCCGGTGGCCCCCACTGCCGACGTCTACGCACTGGGCTGTGTGCTGTTCGAGATGCTGGTGGGTCGGCCGCCGTTCGGGGGCGGCTCGCCGCGAGAACTGGCCCACCTGCAGCTCACGGCCGACCCGCCGCGGGTGCAGCTCCTGGTTCCCGACTGTCCCATATGGCTCGATGCCTTGGTGGCTCAGCTTCTGGAGAAAGACCCGCAAAGGCGACCGCGGTTCGCCTCGGCGGTGGCGGTGGCGCTCGACGAGACTGAGCGCAAGGTCAACAGCGGCGCCAGCGTGGCCGAGCACGTGCTCAGCGGCTCGCCGAGCGCGATTCGGCCGAAGCACGCCGACTCCGAAGCGCGGCAGTTGCTGCCGGCGTGGAAGAAAGCCGGGCCGAAAGGTCCGTTCTACGAGCGGCTGTGGTTTCTCGGCGCTTGCCTGGCCGCGTTGGTCTTGCTCGTCGCCTGGGCGACGTGGCCGGCGAGCGATGCCCGGCTCTTGGCGAAGGCCCAGGAATTGATGGCCGGCGAAGATCGCGAGGCCTGGCAGGTCGCCCGGCGAGATTACCTCGAGCCGCTCTTGGCGCGTTCGCCGGAAGCGGAAATCACCGAGAAGGCCCAGGCACTCCTCGATCGCATCGACATGGAGGATGCCGAGGAGCGGATGCGGCGGCCTCGGCGCTCGAACGCCCCCACCTCGCCGGGCGAGCAACTCTATCGCCAAGCCCAGCAGTACGACGAGTTTGGCGACCCGGCCACCGCCCTGGCGCGCTATGAGAAGCTGATCGCCACGCTCGACGCAACGGGCAGCGACCGGCCGTTCTTCAAGCTCGCCGAGCGGCGCGCGAAAGAGATCCGCGAGCGGCATTCCCCGCTTCCTTCGCCCGCTGACGCCCTGGAACAGAAGCTGCAGGAAGCCGACCAGTGTGTCGCCCGAGGCGAGGCGCCGGCGGCCCGCGAGATCTGGTTCCGCATTCGTACGCTTTATCAGGGCCAAGAGCATGTGCTGCCGCAGTACCAGCGGGCCCAGGAACGCCTGCTGGGGCTGGAAAAGCCGGCCGAGAAGCAATGAGTCGGCCAGTCATCGTGTCACCCTGAGCGCAGCGAAGGGTCTCGGGCACTGCCGCGGGAGATTCTTCGCTGCGCTCAGAATGACCGCTCCCCGCAGAATGACAGGCGGCGAGGTGACTGGTCATGGCGCGCTCTCCCGGCTGCGGGGTAGCGTGAAGCGAAACGTAGTCCCCTGGCCGGCGTTCGGGCTGGCCCAAATCCTGCCCCCGTGGGACGCGATGAGCGACTTGCAGATCGCCAGCCCCATGCCCAAGTGGCCGGGCTTGGCGGTGACGAAGGCGTCGAAGATGCGGTCGATAGTCTGGGGGTCCAGTCCCACGCCGAAGTCCTGCACCGCCACGGTGACCGCGCCGGCTTCGTCCACCGCCGAGCGCACGACCAGCTCGGGTGCCTCGCGGCCCGCACCGTCCTGCGCGTCGGCGCCGTTGGTCAGCAGATTCAGGATCACCTGCTGCAACTGGACCCGGTCGCCAAGCACCGGCGGCAGCTCCGCCGCCAGCTCGAGCTTCAGCGCGACGCCCTTGCGGG
>JBGQHD010000533.1:0-4446 GCA_041497795.1 Planctomycetia bacterium | reverse complement strand
TGAGTATTGTTCAAGAGCGGCATAGGGCCGCGAACTGGCTTGCGGGATTTGAGCATCTTTACTCGGAGGTGACGACAGACACGTAGAGCCGCACCGCAGCCTAGGGAGCCTAAATAGGCGGACGGCGGGCGGACAAGAGTGTCCGCCCTACGCCAGCGCGAGCTGCTTGAGCACGTTCTTCCGCCACAGCGCATCGTGGGCGGCCGGATCGAGCAGCTTGATCTTTTCCAGTTCGACTTTGGGGTGCGACAGCGGGAACTCCGAGCCGAAGATCAGCTTGGCGGGCCCGGCTGCCGCCAGCGCGTCGCGCATGATCAGATAGTTGCCCAGCGACGTTTCCAGGTAGAAGTTCGGCAGCCGGGCAGCGAAGTCGATGGCATCGGTGTCGCCCGGACCGAAGCCCATGTGGCCGAGGATGAACGACGTGCCGGGGTGCCGCTGGGCCAGCGCGGCGAAGTCGCCCGTGGTGACGCCGGGCTGCGGGAGGACGTGCGTATACACGGGAAAGCCGCGGCGGCCGCACTCTTCGGCGACCTCGGCCAGCACCGGCTCGGTGAAGGCGAAGCGGTGCACGTTCGGCGCCAGCTTCACGCCGCGGCAGCCGCGGTCGAACCCCTCGCGCATCATGTTTGCCGCCTTGGCGTCCTTGGGGTTGATGCACACGAAGCCGTACAGCCGGTCCGCATGCTGGGCGATGGCCTCGAAAACGAGATGGTTGGGAATGTTCTGGTCGGGCTGCAGCCGGCCGCTGAGGTACAGGCTGAATTGCCGCACGTCGATCATGCCGCCCGGCACGCACACGGCCCGGTCGATGCCGGCCTGGTCCAACTGGCGGAGCAGCTCGTCGGCCGAGCCGAAATCGGTGGCCGAGACATGGGCATGGCCGTCGATAATCATGGGCTTTCTCCCAGATGCGGAGGGCCGCCACCGGCGAGCGGGGGGCGTAAGCCCCCTGATGCGCCGATATCCTATCAACCTCGGCATGATCAGGGGGCTTACGCCCCCCGCTCGCCGTTGGCGCACACGCGGGCCGCGTGTGCCACGACCAAGTTAACGGCCGCCGAAGGCCGGGGCCAGCGAGCGCGGCGGTTTTCGTCGGACTTCGCGCCGCCGGCGGTTGACTCTCGCCGGCCGGGTGAAAGAATTAGCAGAACCGCTGCCGGCCCATGAGTTGGGGGCGAACTGCCACGGCAATCGCCGTCACGACGCGACTTACCGACACCGTCGGAGCAGAAACCGCGGCGCAAGCAGTTCGCCAGCGAGCAACTTCCGCCGTCGCCGCTTGACAATATCCGGCCCCGAGTGCGACCATGAAGTTGTCGTCGGTGTGCCCCGTTTGACGCCGCAGGTGGGCTACCGAGGGCAGAACGGAGGCGGCCGAGGCCTGCCTTGGCGCAAACTGGTCAACAAACTGCTGGAATCTCGGCCCGGTGGTTCCTACAATAAACATGTTGGTTCTCGACCCGCCAAAACGCATCTCGCCGGCAGGTCACAACTCGTTTTGTTGAGGTTTAGGTCATGCCCGAACAAATCACCGCCTGGTTGGCCAACCCGAACTCCTGGGTTATTCTGGGGCTAGTGTTCGTCTTCCTGAGTTGGCTGGTGTGGCACCGTTGGTCGGAGCGGAGCGAGGGCCGGCAGGAAGGAATGCCGGGCGAGTTCCCCTTCATGACGGGGCAAAGCAACTATACCGGCGCCAACCCCTTGCAAGGTTTGCAGGACCGGATGAACCAGCTCGAAGACATCCTGCGCCAGGTTTACAAGAAGCTCAATGATCGTAACCGCGATCTGGAGCAAACGGTTACGTCGCTGGAAGCCGCCATGGCCTCGCTGGAAAAGCCCTTCAAGGCGGTGGCCGAGCGCTGTGCCTACGGCAGCCGGCTGCTGAACGCCCAAAACAATCAGCCGGCCGTCTCGACCCCGCCTCCGCCGCAGCCCGCAATGTCTGGTGGTGTTGGGCCGACCGGCTTTGCCGGCGGGCCTCAGGCGGGCTACGACTCTCCGCCGGGCTACGGCGCGCCGCCGAGTCCCGCCCCGCCGCGGTACGAGTCGATCGGCGACCAAGGCGGCCGCGACGAGAGCTACGGCTTCCGGAATTACCCCAAGTAGTTACGCAACCAGTCAACGCAGCAGCGACAACAGGCTGACGATGGACACGGCCTTTGGCGGACGCACGGCGTGCATCAACGCGGCGCTCGACGCGCCGTTCGCACCCGAGGTGTTCCCTGACGGAACCAGTTCGCGTCCGGCCCAGCACGTCCGATTCATTTCCGGCTTTGCCCGCCACAAAGTGAGGCGGCAAAGTGAAAACATCCCGGTTCGCGGTTCTCTAGAGGTTGAGCAATGTCGATGGTGAGTGACTTCTTTGCCAGGCTGAGTGAAGGAAACGTCGATGCGCGGAATTTCCTCATCTGCGCCGGCGGGCTGATCTTGGTATTGCTCATCGGCGTGATGACGGCCATGTCGCGCAAGCGGCGGCATCGCCATCAGGTCGGCCGGCTGCAAGGCCGCATCGCCGAGCTGGAGGAGGCCGTCCGCCAGCGCAACGCCTGGATCGATACGATCAAGCGCGAGCAAGGCGACGTAAACCAGCAGCGCCAACAGGCGCTGGGCGAGGTCGCGCGCCTACGCGAGATCGTGCAGGCCCTCACCAACCGCATGGAGAGCGACCGCAACGACCACTCGGGCGAGATGGAGCGCCTCAAGAAGATCGAGGAAGCCCTCAACGACCAGTTGCGGCAAGCGGCCGACACGCGGGCCTCGCTCCAGCACACCATCACCAACAAAGATGGCGAGGTGGAGTCTCTGCGTGGCCGGGAGCAGGAATTCACCAATCGCCTGGAGCAGGCGGCCGAAGAGTTTGTCGGTCTGCAGACCCGCTACAAGACCACCGAGCAGCGCATGCAGCGCGTGGCCCGGGCCGACGGCCGCATTTGGGAAACGCCGGTCGATGCCGGGGTGCCGGGCTTCCGGCCGTTCGACTCCAAGGCCTGCCCGATCATCTGCGTGATGAACCTCAAGGGTGGCGTCGGCAAGTCCACCATCTCCGCCAACCTGGGCTGCACGCTCTGGAAGCAGGGCAAGAAGGTGCTGCTGATCGACCTCGACTTCCAAGGCTCGCTCAGTTCGCTGTGCATGCGGCCCGACGTGGTGATGCGGCTCCGGCAGGACCAGCGGCTGACCCAGACCATGTTCCAGGACCAGCCGGTGAACGTCGGCCGGTTCCGGAGCTGCTTCGAGCGGATCGAGCCCAACGGCAATGGCATGCTGGTCGCCACCGACGACGGCCTGGCCGAGTGCGAAGAGCGGTTGATGGCCCAGTGGCTGATCGGCAACACCAGCGACGTGCGGTTCCGCCTGCGAGAGCTGGTGCACGACGACCGCGTGCAGCAGGAATTCGATTACATCATCATCGACTGCCCGCCGCGGCGGACCACGGCCTCGGTCAACGCCCTGGCCGCCAGCGACTTTGCCCTGATCCCGGTGATCCTCGACGCCACGAGCACCGAGGCCGCCCCGCGTCTGCTGGCCAGCCTGCTGCACATGAAGCACGACACGCAGGTTTGCCCGAACCTCTCGATCCTGGGCTGCATCGCCAACATGGTGAGCCAGGCCAGCGGCCTGAACGCCACGGAGAAGGACCGCTGGAACCGCCTCCAGGTCCGCTGCCAGGACCGCTGGGGCCAGCCGGTGTACCACTTCGAGAACGCCATTCCGCACCGGGCCGACTTCGGCCACGCGGCGGAAAGCAATCAGTTCGCCGTCAACTACAACGAGCAGATCATCGGCGGCGTGTTCCGGAACCTGGCTCAAGAAGTCGAATGGAGGGTCTCTGCCTATGCGGGTAGCGGCGTTAAGGTCTTTGCTTAAGAGCATCGCCCAGACCGTCTCCGCCGCGGGCGGCCGCCAGGCCGCCACCGACATCGAGCGGATGTGCGAGGCCCTGGACACGTTCGAGTCGCTCTCGGTCTCGCAATTCGCCGACTTCCTGGCCAAGGCGGACCATTACCTCAAAGAGGGCAAGTTCCGCCTGCCCGGCCAGGGCGCCAAGAAAGCCGTGGAGGTTAACGGCGACCGCGTCAAACAGGCCGCCCAGTCGATCCTCGAGCTGTACGAGCGCTCGATCAGCGACGAAGTGCAGTACGAGACCATCGCCCTGGAAGTCAGCAAGCTGGACCTGCTGAGCAAGGGCGAAGTGGCGCAGGTGGCCCGCGAAGTCGGCATCCTCCGCCGCCTGCCCAGCAAGGCCGCCGCGCTCGATGAAATCCGCCAGATGATCGAGCAGTGGAAGGAGAGCTTCCAGCGGACGGCGTTTTGAAGCTAGCAGGAGAAGAATGTTGAGGGGGGCGTAAGCCCCCTTTTTCATTGGTCACCGTATGAGATTGCCGCGGCGAGCTGATGCAGTTCGCCACGGATTGGCTTCCTGGTTCTTCGCGCCTGTTTCGA
>JBGQHD010000532.1:0-4454 GCA_041497795.1 Planctomycetia bacterium | reverse complement strand
GGCGACAGCACGCAGCGATTCGGCGACGCCCGGCCGCAGGCGTTCGCGGGCTGCTTCCTCCGCGTCGTGCAACGCATGGCGCAGCAAGCCGGCCAGGCGCCAGCGGTCGGCCTCGGCCAGCCCCACGTCGTGCGAGCGCCGCAGCGCGGTCCGCAGATGCTTGCAGGTGAGCACCTCCCGCAGCGCCGGCAGCGGGCGTCGGATCGGTTGGCGGCCCCGCGAGAGCAGCCATTCCGTGAGATCGATGGTGAAGATCTCCCGCTCGTGATCGACGCACACCTTCTGCAGGTCATACAGCAGCCGGCCCTCGATCGTCAGCCGATCATCGGTGCACCGCCGCAGCAGCAGCCGCAGCAGTTGTTCCCAGGCCGCGCGCTCGCCATCGTCGAAGCCGAGCGCCTGCTGAAGGCGCGCGGCGAGACGCGAAAGATCGTACAGGCCGTCTTCGTCGCCGGCGGCCGCGGACGGCCCCGAGAGCGACGCTGCGGCCGCCTTAGCCGCCCGCACGCGGAGGATCGCGCCGCGGACCAGGTTGCCAACGTCCTCGGTCCGCTCCGCGTGACGGAGCAGCCTGCTCTCCCGCAGCATCCCGCGTCCCGCCGCGGCGTGGCCCGCGCCGCTGCCGGGTGACGTGGCTGAAACACGATCCGCTTCCGCCGCGTTGCTCCGCAAGACGGCGGCTGATGCAGAGGGCGAGCCGTCGTGAGGGATTGTCGGCGTGACGGCAACGCCCGTTGCGTGCACCGCGTCGTGTCCTGGGAAATCGGTCGGGCGACCGGGGGACTCGTTCGGCGGCGACGGCGGGCTGTCGTGCAGGCGCAGTTCCGCCAACACCGGGTCATCGGCCACATCCTCGGCAAAGAGGGCGGCGACGGCTTGCCGATCACAGATCGTAGGAAAGAACTGGGGCAGCAGCTCCGGCGCAAAACGGTCCAATTCCAAGAACACGGCCGCCAGCTCGATGTACACCTGCAGGTCGTCGCGCGGCGGCAGCAACAGGTCATCCATCCGCAGGACGGCCCGCGCCTCTTCGAACTCGGTCTGTCCCAGGCGGCAGATGCGCTGGCGGAGCGCGGCGGTGCCCAGCCGGCCCGCCGCCACCCGCTGCTCCAGGGCGAAGTGCACCCGCGCGTGGAACAGCAGCCGCACATAGCGCGCCACCAGCTCGTCCGGCGTGTGCCGCGCCAGCTCGTCGGCCTCCGGCAGCGGCAGCAGCACGACGCGTTCGGGCGGCGTCTCGGCGGGAAACAGCTCGTCGGGCTCCACGAATTCCAAGAGCAGCGACCGGGCGATCACGTAGCACGACCCGTGCGGCACCTGCAGGCCGAGGGTGTTAATGTCCCGGTCCAGCTTGATCACCCGCCGCAGCACGCGGGGCTCGACGAAGAAGGCGGCGCGATCGCGCGCGTGAATCGTCGCGGCCAACTCATTGGCCGAGATGCGTCGGCGGACACCGCGCGGCGGCTGCGAATCAGATGGCAAGGGCAAACTCGACATGCGGCTACGCCGGGACACTCAAAAAGGTTCGCCAGTATTCTTGCATTTCCTTCAAAACGAGAGTAAAAAAAGGTCATCATCGTAGACCGGTCTATGTTCATGGGGCGGGTTCTGCTTTTCATCGGGGCAGAACCCGCCGTTTATTTTGCGCCGGTACGTGGGGCACGCTTCCAGCGTGCCCGAATCTCAGGCACGTTGCATCTCAGGCACGTTGAAAACGTGCCCCACGATCCTGGCTCACACCTGCTTCTTCCCCTGCACGCGCTTGGTGAGCTGCGCCACGATCGCTTGGAACTCCCGCCGCGCGCCGGCCAGTCCTTCGGCCGTCTTGGGGCCGGGGCCTTTCACGTAGGACATGACCACCGCCTCGGCATCGACGAATTCCTGGGCCACGTCCGCCACGTCCGCGGCGATGTTCGGGGGAATGCTCGTCACGCCGTTTTCATCGCCGTGCAGCAGGTCGCCCTGGCGGACCGTCAGCCCTCCCACGCGGACGGGCAAGCCCAGGTGCATCAGGTGGCAATATGCGTGCGAGCAGATCGTCGAGCCGGTGAACACCGGATAGCGCAACGCCCGCACCTGCGCCAGGTCGCGGCCGGCGCCCGACGTGATCAGCCCCACCGAGCCGAACGCCTGGTACGTCGAGCACATCACCTCGCCAAACGTGGCGGCCACCGGTGGGTCGTCGAGATCTTGGAACACCACGACGGCCGGCCCGGGCAGCGCGGCGAAGCCGGCCACTTGCTTGTCCATGCTGGCGTAGGCGTCGCCGCCCGTCGGCGGGGCGTCGCTGCGGAACGCCGCCGTGCTGGCGAAACCGACCATCGGCGGCAGCTCCGGGAAGTTGCTGCGAATCCGGTGATCCATATATCCGCGGTTGCGCGGCACCACGTCGAACAGCTCGATGACGTTGCAAATCGTCGGCGTGTCGAACTTGGCCAGCTTGTCGAGGGTGGCCTTGGCGATCGGAGTGGCTTTCGTCGTGCTCATGCCGCGGAGGGGGCCCGTTGCCGAAGAAGATGAAGGGACCGATCGAACCGCTCAGCGGGCAGCCGAATTACGACCGGCTATTTACGTTTTGCGAACGCCAGCAGCGCCGCCGCCTCGTTCGGGTAGATGTCGAACAGGTGGTTCAGGTGCGTGATTTGGAAAATGCTCTCGATGGGGCCTTGCAGCGCGCAGATCTTCAGCACGCCGCCTGACACCCTCAGCTTCTTGTGGAGGATCACCAGCTTGCCCAGCGCGGTGCTGGTCAAGAAGGCGACGTCGGCCATGTCGAGCAGCACCTTGCGGTGTCCTTCCTTCTCGACCAGGTCGTTCAGCTCTTGGCCGACCGCGTGCGAGGAGGATTCATCCAGCGTGCGGCAGTCGCCGAAGCGCACCACCACCACGTCTCCCACCTGCTCGATCTTCAATTGCGACCCGGCCATAGCGACCTCTCGGCGTCCTTGGGTGGGCCCTCCCGATTCACAGCGACTTCACGCTAGGAAGGCCGCGCGCCGGTGTCAAGGGGAAGGGCGTGGCATGGTCTCGGAGAGACTCGCGCTTGCACCTCGGAGAGTCGCCGCCACGCGGCGCGACTGTCGCGGCCGGCGGCCCACCGGACTATACTCGTCCTTCGCCACTCACTCGCGCAATCGCCTTGCATGAGTACCCGCTCGCCCCAAGTCGATGCCTACATCGCCAAGTCGGCCCCGTTCGCGCGGCCGATCTTGGAGAAGCTCCGCACGCTCTTCCACAAAGCCTGCCCAGATGTGGAAGAGACCATCAAGTGGGGCTTCCCGCACTTCGAGCGCCACGGCGTGCTGGGCAGCATGGCGGCCTTCAAGCAGCATGCCAGCTTTGGGTTTTGGAAGGGGTCGCTGATGAGCGATCCGCAGGGACTGTTTCGCGGTGTCGGCAAGACCACGATGAACGCCCTGCGAGTGGAAACGCTGGAAGACCTGCCGAGCGACAAGGTACTGCTGCCGTACATCAAGGAGGCCGCCAAGCTCAACGAGGAGGGCGTCAAGCCGCCCGTGCGGAAGAAAAAGGCGGTCAAGAAAGCGGTCAAGGCGCCCGACTATTTCCTGGCCGCCTTGCGGAAGCACCCCAAGGCCCTGGCCGCGTTCGAGGCCTTCCCACCGTCGCACAAGCGGGAGTACGTCGAGTGGATCACCGAGGCCAAGCAAGAGGCCACTCGCCAAAAGCGACTGGCCACGGCCCTCGAATGGCTCTCCGAAGGCAAGCCGCGGAACTGGAAGTACATGAAAAAGTAGTCTCAACGTGGAGCACGCGGCTCGCGTGCCCGCCAATTCGCTGACGCACGCGAGCCGCGTGCGCCACGCAGCTCGCGTCCGCCACGCGGATACCACCTGCCATTTACCCGGATTAGAATGTGTCGCGTGTGGTCGCCCCCTTCTGACGATCAGTTTACCCCTACCCAGACCGAGACCTCGAAAATGCACAGCTCAGCTCCCTCGCGCCGTTCCATCGGCGTTGCCAGTGTCGCTTTAGCGTTGGCACTTGGCTCGTTGTTCTTGGCTTCGCCTGCGGCCCGCGCGGCCGACGACGACGACGGTTTCAAGTCGATCTTCGACGGCAAAAAACTGGAGGGCTGGGACGGCAATCCCAAGTTCTGGAGCGTCGAAGACGGCACCATCACCGGCCAGACCACCAAGGAGAACCCCACCTCGGGCAATACCTTTCTCGTCTGGCGCAATGGCGAGCTCGATGACTTCGAGCTGAAGCTGGAATACAAGATCGTTGGCGGCAACTCCGGTATCCAGTACCGCAGCTTCGAAGTGCCCAACGAGAAATGGGTCATCGGCGGCTACCAGGCCGACTTCGAAGCCGGCGACACCTACTCGGGCATCAACTACGGCGAGCGGTTCCGCGGCATTCTGGCCGGGCGAGGCGAGAAGACCGTCATCGGCAACGACCACAAGCCCAAGGTCGTCGAGAAGATCGGCGACTCC
>JBGQHD010000531.1:0-4468 GCA_041497795.1 Planctomycetia bacterium | reverse complement strand
GAGGGTCTCCTCGTCGTCCAAGATGCGCACCAGGCGATGAGTTTCCCGCCCGGCGGGTACGCGAACAGGGCGCCGAAGGTCGAGAGCTGGCGCTGATACCATCGGCCGTGGCGGAGCACCGGGTACTTCGCCCGCGTGGCCGTAAGTGCCGCGATCCGGACGTACGCCGCGGACTGGGGGTAAAAGCAGTGCCGCCCGGCGGTGCCAAAGGCCGAAGCTGGGAAGATTCTGGTCGAGTCCTTGGTCACCCGCCTGGAGTCCCGCGCGCCCCGAAGCTGCCGAGAACAGTCGTCTGCGTCGATCCGCACGATTAGCGATTCTGCTGGGGCTTGCGCTGCGCTCCAGCCCCAGACACCCACGGCAGGCGGCGAATCGAGCATCACGGGAACGCCATCCGGCAGCACAACAAAAAGTTGTGCCTCCTTTAGGCATTACAGTTATGCGTTGTTCCAGGGAATGCTTATCGTCAGGGCAGACGGCCGAAAGGCCTCCGCCTTGCGATTGTATCCCTTGGTCCCGTGAAGAAGGTGTCGCCATGAAAAACCGGCCCGGTCCTTTGGCAGTCGTCGCGTTGGTGCTCGTTTGCTGCATCGTGTCCTGGAGCTCTGCCGTACAGGCCAGCGACCCCTGCGGCATTTACGCGCGCATCGACAAGGTCGAGGTCGGCCCCGATTCCGATAAGCCCACTTGGGTCAAAGTCTGGGGCGACTTCATCATCATCAAGACCAGTGGCCGGCTCGAAGACGCGAGTCGCGGCTACATGTACTTCTCCATCGTCAAGAACAAGGAGCAGCATTGCCGCATCGAATGGAGCGACCTTCAGGAGATCGCGACGACGAGTCACTACGTGGCGTTCGGCTCGGTCCACAGCGAGAAGCTCAACCGCCCCGAAACGGGCGCCCCGCCGCCCGACGATGCTTGGCCCAGGATTTATGGGAAAGCTGACAAGGCCCCCAAGCCCTTCCCCTATCCGCTCAACTTGGGCGTATCTCGCTTGCGGACCAGACCAGGGGATCTCTTCGGCAGCGCGGACGATCCAGACTCCGTCAGCGCGAATCCCGTATTGCTGCTGCAGAAGTATCTCAAGCAGCACCCTCTCAAGAAGTCGTAGATGTCCCGTAGATGAGCGCCTACTCCCTCAGCCGTGCACGCCAGGGCGTCCTGCGCTACTCGCCGTGGGACGCCCTGCCGGTCGCCCTAGCGGCCGCCCACGGGCTGCTGCTGGTCGCGATGCCGTCGGCCCTGGTCATCACACTGGGTTTGTGGTGGAACTCCAACAGCGTCTCCCACCACTTTCTCCACAAGCCGTTTTTCCGCAGCCAACGCCTGAACCGGCTGTTCTCCTGCTACCTCAGCGTCCTGCTCGGCATCCCCCAGGCGCTATGGCGGCAGCGCCATCTCGCCCACCATGCGGGCCTCGTCTGGCGGTTGTGCAGTTGTCCCCAACTGGTGGTAGAGACAGTGCTGGTGATCGGCCTGTGGGCGGCGCTGCTTGTCTGGCAGCCTCGGTTTTTTCTGACCGTCTACGTGCCGGGGTACGCGGGTGGACTGGCGTTATGTTGGCTGCAAGGCCATTACGAGCACGTCCGAGGCGCGGTGAGCCATCACGGCCGGCTCTACAACTTCCTGTTCCTCAACGACGGCTACCATGTGGAGCATCACGACCGGCCGGGCCGGCATTGGACCGGGCTGGCCAAGCACGCGCGCCCGGACGCGACCGTTAGTCGCTGGCCCGCGGTGCTGCGTTGGCTGGAGCTCTTTAGCCTGGAAGGGCTGGAACGCTTGGTGCTCTGCTGCCGGCCGCTGCAGCAGTTCGTGCTATTCGTTCACCAGCGCGCATTCCGACGACTGCTGCCGGAGATCGGCCCCATTCGGCGCGTCGGTATCGTCGGTGGCGGCTTGTTTCCCCGCACGGCACTGCTGCTGCAGCGGCTACTGCCGGATGTCCAACTCGTGATCATCGACCGTAGCGCTGCCAATCTTTCCAGCGCCAAGCGGTTCGTCGGCCCCGACATCGAGCTCGTCAACGAGGTCTACGAGCCGGCAAGGCACACCGGGTTCGATCTGGTGGTGGTGCCGCTGTCTTACGTCGGAGATCGTGAGCGGCTCTACCTTCACCCCCCCAGCCGCGCCGTACTGGTTCACGATTGGCTGTGGCGGAGACGGCACCGGAGCGAGGTGGTGTCGCTCTTGCTTCTCAAGCGCCTGAACCTGGTCAGCAATGAGGACGTAAAGCCATGAGGACGGCCAGCCTGCTGTGCGTGCTGCTGCTGGCGAAGTCGGCCATGTTGCTCGGCCGCGAGGTGCCGCTGTCGCCCTGGACGCCGTTGGCCTACGTCTGGCAGGACTTGCTGCTGGTGCTCCTGTTCGCGCCCTTAGACGCGCTGACGCGGCGATGGTCGTGGGTCGGCTGGACGGTCTATGGCGCGCTGGTGCTCTACGCCGGGGTCAACGTGCCCATCGCGCGGGTGCTGAGCACGCCGCTGACGTATCCCATGTTCCGTGCCGCGGGTCCGGCACTCGGTGACTCCGTGACTCATCACGCCACCGCGGCTAACCTTGGGCTTCTGGCAATGGTCGTCGTGGCTGGGGCATTTCTCCCGTTGCTGTTTCGACGCATCCGGCCGCGGCAGGTGGCGCTTGGCGCCGCAGTCGCGCTCCCAATTGTGGTCGTCGGGCCGTTTGCGACCGCTCAGGTGGAGACGCTCGGGCTGCACCGCAACGCCATCGTGGCCGTGGTGGTCAGCGCCTTTCCGCGACTGGCCGCCGCGACGGACGCCCCGCCTCAGACCGAGCCGCTGGGCAAACCGACGGCGGCCATGGAACTATCCCGCTACCGCGGCGCAGCCGCGGGACGGAGCGTGATCTTGATCATCCTGGAGTCGGCAGCCGCCACGTACCTCCGCCCGTACGGCGCCGCCCAGGATCCGATGCCCAACCTCACGCGGCTCGCCGGCAAAGGGATGCTGTTTGAGAATGCCTACGCGGTCTACCCCGAGAGTATCAAGGGTCTGTTCGCGCTCTTGTGTGCGCGCTACCCGGCGATGGACACCGAACCGGAACAGTACGAGGCGATCAAGACGCCCTCGCTGGCGGCCGTGCTTCGGAAGCAAGGGTACCGCACGGCCCTGTTCCACTCGGGGCGGTTCCGCTACTTGGGCATGGAGTCGATCATCCGCGATCGAGGCTATGACGTGCTGGAGGACGCGGGCCACATCGGCGGCAACCACAACTCCAGCTTCGGCATCGACGAGCCTTCGACGGTGCGGCGGCTGCTGGGCTGGTTGGACAGTCAGCCGCGCGGCCAGCTTTTCTTCATCACGTATCTACCCGTCGCCGGTCACCACCCTTATGAGACGCCCGAGCCGGGTCCTTTTCCCGACCACGAAGAGATCGACCGCTACCGAAATGCGCAGCATTACGCGGATGCCTCCATCGGTGCGCTGCTGGCGGGCTTGCGCGAGCGCGGCCTGGAAGAGCAGACGTTGGTCGTCGTCATCGGGGACCATGGCCAGGCGTTCGGCCAACATCCGGGCAACTTTGGGCACACGCTGTTTATCTACGAGGAGAACATCCGCGTGCCGTTCATCATCGCGGCAGCAGGCGTGCTCGACGGTCCCGTACGAGTCATGCGGATGGCCAGCCAAGTAGACCTGGCTCCCACGGTGTTGGACCTGCTGGGCCTGAAGGCGCCGGAGGACTATCAAGGGCGGTCCCTGCTGGGCGAGCGGGACGAGACGGCGCTCTTCTTTACCGATTACTCTCTCGGTCTCCTGGGCCTGCGCGACGGGAGCTGGAAGTTCATCCACGAGGTTCGCGGCGGTCGCTCAAAGCTCTACGACCTGGCGGCCGACCCGGCGGAACGGCACAGCATCGCGGAGCAGCACCCGCAGCAAGTGGCTCGCTATCGCGATTACCTGCTGCGCTGGGCCGCCGCTCAGAGGGGCCTCGTGACCGAGCACCGCTGAGGCTGCTCTTGCTCAGAGTGTCTTGAGATACTCGATCACCGCCATCCGATCCTCCTCGCGCAGCGCGTCGCCGAAGCGATGACCGGTGTTGTGCTGTCCGGGCTGCGTCGTGTCGTATGCCCTGCGGCGCTCGATGGCCGGCACGTCGGGGCTGGGGGCCTTCTCCAAGACCGTGATCTTCCAGCCCAGCTTGGCGGTGTCGTAGTCCTCCTTGCCGGTGCGGTAGGAGCGGGTGAAGACCTTCGGCCGGCCCTTGGAATTCAACACGTTGTAGACGGTGGGCGCCGACCCGTTGTGGAAGTAGGGGGAGCGGCGGCGAGAAGCGGCTCAACGTGGCGTTCTCGCGTGCCAAGCACCACATGGCAGTGGTGAGCTCGATCCGGCACGGCCAGATCACGAACGACTACAATGAGGGCGCCGCCTGCCTGAAGAACTACCTCCGGTACGCCGAAGCCATGAGGTGGACCCCAATCGTTGGGCGCAAAACGGTAGGGAATAAG
>JBGQHD010000530.1:0-4470 GCA_041497795.1 Planctomycetia bacterium | reverse complement strand
CGCCGAACAGCTTATGGCAGGCGGCGCAAGTGCGCTGGTAGATGCCGCGGCCGTTGGAGAGCTTGGCGACCGCGAGCACGTCCGGCGTGAGCTTGGCCTTGTGCTGGGAAATCAGCTTTTGCTTGTCGGCGGCGGTGGTGCGGACGGTGCCCCAGACTTTGCCGAGCAGGTCCTTGAGTTCCTGGTTCTCGAACCGCTCCATTTGCCGCACGAGATACGCCGAGAGGTCGTTGCGCGGCACGGTGCCGGCCTCGATGGCCTTCAAGAGCGCCATCGCGTACGTCTGCCGGGCACTGAGCGTGGTCACGGCGTCTTGTCGCTCGGCGGTGCTGAGCGACTTGTAGTGCGAAAGAATGGCCTGCGGCGTGCCGGCATGGTCGTAAGCGGCCAGCGCGCGAAGCGCCGCGCCGCGGACGCCGGCATCGCCAAGCAGCTTGTGCAGCGACGGGGCTAGCTCCTCGTCCTTGCCCGCCAGCAGGGCGGTGAGCGCTTGCTCGCGCGAGGCGGCGTCGGCCTTGGCATCCGTCAGAATCGACCGCAACACGGGGAACACCGAGCGGTCGCCGAATTTGACCGAGATGAAGCGTGCCCGCTCGCGGATCGTCCCGTTCGTGCTCTTGTTGAGCGCTGCGAACACGTCCGGCCAGGCGGCCGGCATGTTGACCCGCGCCCGCGACTTGAGCGTGTTGGCGACTTCGTCGAGGATCAGCAGTTGCCCGGCCTCTTCCTTGATCGAGCCCACCGCCGCCAGCACTTGCTCTAAGCCTTTCGCATCCGCTGAAGCGCGGCGGATGATGAAGCGCGAGATGAGCGGAATCTTGGACTCCTGAGCAAGCTTTAGCGCCCTCGCCGGATCAGCCGTTACAAGCGGCTCCACTCCGTACCAATACATCAGCGCGAGATTGTGGTCCGAGGCGTCTTCGGCGTGCGTCAGCAGGCCGGCTGCAATGTCCCAGCGACGATTGACATCGATTCGCTGCAGGCCAGAGGCCAAATAGAGCCGCACGACGGGCGACTTGTCATCTCGGCTTGCATCGACGAGGCGTGAGAGCCTGGTGTCCGACACCGTTCGACCTTCCAACGCAAACTGGATGGTCCAAGCGCGCACGTAGTCCGATTTGCTCTTCCACAGGACATCGCGAAAAATCTCTTCAGATTTCTTTTCGGAAGAGAGCCATGTACTTGCTGCGTGTAACGCCCAAAGAGCACGTAGCTTTTGCGGCTCGGTGGCGTTCTCGTCGTCAAATGTTCCCGCGAGCAACGCTTTTGTAAACGTCGCCAGCTTGCCTGCCGCCGCGCGTTCCTGCAGGACTCGACGCGCGCCGCGAACATACCAGTCATTCCGATGCGACTGGAGCTCCACTAAGTCGACGTCGCTCATCTTCCCCAAATCCACCTTCACCGGCTTCGGCTTGCCGTAGGTGATCTTGTAGATGCGGCCGTTGGTGCGGTCCCAGATGTCGGCGTTGCCGCGGTGGCAGGCGTTTTTGTCGTACCAGTCGATGAGGTACACGCCGCCGTCGGGGCCGTAGTGCAGGCTGATGCCGCGGAACCAGCGGTCGTTGGCCTTGAGGAAATCGGGGTTGTGCGAGCCGATGTAGCCCGAGCCGCTGGGCTTCAGCACGTCGTTGTTCACCCGGTTGCCGTGGATGTTGCACATGAAGAGCGTGTTGCGGTACTTCTCCGGCCAGTTGTCGCCCAGGTAGATCATGGCCCCGCAGTGGGCGTGGCCGCCGCCGGCCGCGTCGGTGTCGGCGGTGCCCGCCGGCTCGTCGCGCCCCCACCAGGCGTGGTCGGCGATGTTGCCGGCGTAATGGGCGTGATCGGCGATGGTCTTGATGTCGTCGTAGGTGTACGGGTTGAAGTGCCCACCGGCCTGCCGCTGGTAGCGGCCGCCTTGGATCACGTGATACAGGTGCGGGATCACGCAGGCCGTGCAGAAGGCCTGGCCGTAGTCGTTGAAATCGACGCCCCAGGGGTTGCTCGTCCCCTCGGCGAAGACCTCGAACTCGTGCCGCGTGGGATGATAGCGCCAGATGCCGGCGTTGAGCGGCGTGCGCTTGTCGGCCGGCGTGCCCGGCTTGCCGACGTTGGAGTGCGTGAACACGCCGTGGCAGCCGTAGAGCCAGCCGTCGGGCCCCCAGATGAAGCTGTTGAGCGTCTCGTGCGTGTCCTCGTAGCCGAAGCCATCCAGCAGGATTTCCGGCTTGCCATCGGGCTTATCGTCGCCGTCGCGGTCGGGGATGAACATCAAATACGGCGGAGCGCCGACCCACACGCCGCCGAAGCCAACCTCCAGCCCACTGACGAGGTTCAGCCCTTCGATGAAGACTTTCTTCGTCTCGAACGTGCCGTCGCCGTCTTTGTCCTCAAAGATCATGATGCGATCGCGCCCCTTGCCCTCGGGTGCCCGAGTCGGATACGTGTAAGCCTCGGCCACCCACAGCCGGCCGCGATGGTCGATCGCCAGGGCGATCGGCTGGTGCACGTCCGGCTCGCCGGCGATGAGCTGCACGCGAAAGCCCTCCGGCACGGTCATGGCCTTCACCGCTTCCAGCGGCGACAGCCCGGCGTTCTGCGGCAGGGCCTGCTTGGCGTCCGGCTTGGCCTTGGCTCTGGCCGGCTCGTCGCTGCGCAGTGGCCCGGCGGCTTGGACGAGGAAGAGGACCGATCCGATCGCCGTGGCTGCCTGGATTCGCACGGTGGGCACTCGTATCTTCAGGGGTGAAAGAGGACATCCCGCGGTTGCGGGTGGAAGCCCTATCTTAGAGAGCAGTGGGCAGAGAATGCCAGCGGCCGGAAGGACGGATTTGCCAATCCGTCCGCCGTTGCTCGGTCACCTCTTGTCGGACGGATTGGAAATCCGTCCTACTGACGCTCGTCTCGCGGAGCGAGACGGCTACATTGCCGGTTTTGCTTGACCGCGCTGCCGGCTTCGGCGACAGTAAATTGGCAACCCTCGAACCGCCTCCCGCCTTTGCGGACCCTCCCCCGGAGACCCTCCTTCATGAAGTCTCACGTCCCTCACGCCATCTATTCTCTCTTGCTTCTTGCCGTCATAGCGATTCCACCTGCGCGGGCCGAGAACTGGCCGCAGTGGCGCGGGGCCAACCACAACGGGGTGAGCAGCGAAAAGGGCCTGCCGGCGGAGTTCGGCCAGGACAAGAACGCGCTGTGGCGCGTGCCGCTGCCCGGCCCGGCCGGGGCCACGCCAGTGGTGTGGGGCGACCGCATCTTTTTGACCTCCGTCGATGATGCCGGGTCGGACCTGCTGCTGTTGTGCATCAGCACCGAGGGCAAGGTCCTGTGGCGGCAGAAGGTCGGCGCCGGCAACCGCAGGGTGATGGGCGGCGAGGGCAACTCGGCCTCGCCCTCTCCCAGCACCGACGGCAAGCACGTCTGGGCCATGATGACTACCGGCGACCTGGCCTGCTTCGATTTCGAGGGCAAGGAGATTTGGCACGTCGATTTGCAGAAACGCTACGGCCGGTTTCAGATCGCCTACGGCATGACCGCCACGCCGGTGCTCGACGGCGATCGCCTGTACGTGCAACTGATCCACGGTGAAGGCGACCCGAAAACGCGCGAAGCCATCGTGGTCGCCCTCGACAAGGCGACCGGCGAGGAGGTTTGGAAACAACCCCGCCCGAGCAACGCGATCCAAGAGAACGAAAGCTCCTATGCCTCGCCCACGCTATACCGCGACGACAAGCAGGCGTTCCTGCTCTCGCACGGAGCCGACCTGATCGTCGCCCACGACTTGGAGACGGGCAAAGAGATTTGGCGGTGCGGCGGCCTGAACGCCAACGGGCCGGGCACGCGCGGTTACGATTCCACGCTGCGGTTCGTGGCCTCGCCGCTGGCCGTGCCGGGGTTGATCGTCGTGCCCACCGCCAAGCGCGGCCCCGTGCTGGCGCTGCGGCCCGGCGGCTCCGGCGACATCACCAGCGCCAGCGAGTATCACGTCTGGAGGAGCAATATCACGCCCGACGTGCCCTCGCCGCTTGTCTACAACGGCCTCGTCTACCTGTGTCGCGAGAACGGCAACCTGATCTGCCTGGACGCCCAGACCGGCAAGGCGGTGTACCCCGAGAGCCCCACGCATCGCCTGCGGCACCGCGCGTCGCCCGTCTACGCCGACGGCAAGGTCTTCCTCACCGCTCGCGACGGCGTCATCAGCGTGGTGCAAGCGGGCCGGGAGTTCAAGCTGCTGGCCCAGAACAAGATGGGCGAAGACATTTCCTCGTCGCCGGCCATCGCGGGCGGCCGCATCTATATTCGCACGTTCGAGGCGCTGTACGCTATTGGCGGGAAGTAGGATAGGCTTCCGGCCTGCCGCGCGGGCAGGCTCCCGAGCTTCCAGCATCACGAATGCGAATGATAAGGAGTGCGGCGACGGGTCGGCGGTTTGGGTGTTTTGGGATAGGGTGGGGTGTAGGGGGGGGGGGTTGTAGTGGGGCAAGTATAATG
>JBGQHD010000529.1:0-4473 GCA_041497795.1 Planctomycetia bacterium | reverse complement strand
TCCGTTTCGCCCTGCCGGCACGATTCAGGTTCAGTACGGGCAACCCAAGCCTCTTCGCCCACGTCGCATCGTATTGGATGACGACGCAAGCGTTTGCACGCTTCTTCATGCGGGTGGGACTGCCGGCGGCCATTCCACGCTTTGACAAATAGCGGGCGCGGCCGGGCACCCTCCGCCTACGACGACTCCTCCCCCAGAATCCCCTGCAGCTTCTGCAGCGAGCGCGTCAGCATCACCCGCACGGCGCCGTCCGTTTTTCCTAGGCGCTCGGCGATCTCTTTCGACGGCTTGTTTTCTACGTACCGCATCCGCAGGGCTTCTTGCTGGTCCTCGGGCAATGTCTTGAGGGCTTCCAGCAGCCGGAACTCGCGGCCCTTGCGCGAGAGGGCTTGCGTCGGCGAGGTGATGCTGGCCACCAGCAGGTTGACGATGCCCTGGCGGCTGCCGTCGGCTCCGCCGCCGGGGGCGTTGATCGAGACCTCGCGCGAGGCGTCGCGCTTCTGCGCGCCGAAGAACCGCCGGTGGGCGTCGATGATCCGCCGCTCGGCGATCTGGCACAGCCAGCCGAACGGGTCCCAGCTCGACAGATCGACGCTGCCCAGCGCGCGCACGGCCTCGGCCGTGGCGTCTTGCAGCACGTCCTCCGGCTCGACCTTGCGCCGCAGCCCGTCGCTGAGCTGCCGCTGAATGTACGTCAGGAGCTGCGGCCGCCGGGCCTCGACGAATTGCGCCAGGGCCTCGGCGTCGCCCGCCCGCATGCGCTCCACGAGATCGTCTGTGGACATGAGATCAGCTTCCGCGGATGTAACGTTCGTCGCCGCGGCGGCAATTATAACGCACGGCCGCGCGTGCCGCGCCGTTCCCCTGCCCCGCACAGCGATTTGCCTCACCAGGGTTGCTTGCCAGGGCGTGGCGTCGGCAAAATAGGAACTGACCTTTCTTCAGCCGAAGCGAGACGGAGAACGAATACAAGAACAAAGCCGACGGGACGACTGCGGACGGAGACGGGAAGTCGATGCGGTCACACGTCGCCACACGTCGGGCTTACGCCTCGACGCTCGCCCTTACGCCTCGACGCTCGCCTCGTCGCGGACGGTCCGTTAGTCAAGACTGCTTCCATGAACCTCCTCGTCGGCACCAGTGGCTTTTCCTACAAGGAGTGGAAGGGGAGCTTCTACCCCAAGGATTTGCCCGACAAGCAAATGCTTCACTACTACGCGGAGCGATTCGCCACGGTCGAGATCAATAACACGTTCTACCGCATGCCATCGGAGAGCGTGCTGACGGGCTGGGCCGGCGAGGTGCCTGCGGCGTTTTCCTTCGTGCTCAAGGCGCCGCAGCGGATTACGCATCGGGAACGATTGAAGGAGTCGGGCGATTCGGTGGCCTATTTCTTGAAGGTGTCGGCCGTGCTCGGCGAGCGGCTGGGCCCGCTCCTCTTTCAACTGCCGCCCAATCTTCGCAAGGACGTGCCGCGGCTGCGCGATTTTCTGGATCTGCTGCCACGAGAACGGCGGACGGCGTTCGAGTTCCGCCACGCTTCCTGGTTCGACGACGAAGTGTACGACGCGCTCCGCGGGCACGGCGCGGCCCTGTGCATCGCGGAAGCCGACGACGACCTGGAGGTGCCCTTCGTGGCCACGGCCCCCTGGGGCTATCTGCGTCTGCGGCGTCCCGATTACGGCGACGAGGAGCTGCGCGCCTGGGCCGAGAGGCTCAAACAACAGGACTGGAACGACGTTTACCTGTTCTTCAAGCACGAGGATGAGGGCAAGGGGCCGAAGCTGGCTGCCCGGTTCCTTGAGCTGGCGAGTTAACCATCGTAGCCTGACTCTCCGAGTCGGGCGCCCGACTCGGAGAGTCAGGCTACGGCACGCGGAGCGTGCCTACTACTGCCGGCTCGTGTACGTCAAGTCGTCGAAGAAGACCTGCTGGCCGTTGCCGTCGACCCACGTGGTCACCAGGCCAAAGCGGTCGAAGCGAGCGCCGGCCGCGCGATGGTCGGCGGGCACATCGACGGCGGCGGAGTGCTTGTCCAGCTTGACCGTGATCCGGCCGCCTCCATTGGCCGCGGGCACGTATTCCAGGCTCCAATCGTGGGCCGATCCGTCGGGCAGCAGGTGCGGTGCCTTCGCGTTGCTGCCGTGGCCGCTCTCTCCACGGCTCGTGCGGTAGACCGGATAGAACAAGAAGCCGTCGCGGCTCGGCCCTTCGATCGCGGTGCCGAGGAAGCTCTTGGGAAATCCGGATTCCTGCGACGGGTTCACCGCCATCGTGTCTTTGGAGTGGAAAAAGCCGATCAGCGTGCTGCTGTCGGAGACGCCGCGGCGGAGGCTGATTCGGCCGGAGGCCTTGAGCGGCTTGTCGAGCGAGAGCTCGCTGAGGCGGTCGCCGTAGTAGGCCAGCTTCTCGGCGTAGCGGCAATCGCCGCGGAACACCAGGCCGCCGAGTTCACCCCGGCCCTTGCCGCCAGCGTGCTGGGTCAGGCTGTAGCCGAAATCGAAGCGCGGCCGGATGTCCCGCGTGACGTAGGTGCGGCGGTTCTGGAAGCCGTCCCAGCCGGGATCTTTGCCGAGGTCCTCGCGCGTGCCGTTGATCGTCAGATCGCTCAGCCAAAGCTGGCCGCCGCCGTCGGCGTGCTTCATCACGTTGAGCAGGCCAAAGCGGTTGAACGTCGCGCCGTCGGCCTTGTGCCCTGGCTCCACGTGACAGACCGCCTTCTCGTCGTCGATGGTGGCCGTCACCGAGCCGTGGCCGTCGTTGCCCTGGGGATCGTAAGTGAGCGACCAGCGGTGCACGGCCCCCTTGGCGGCGAACCCTTTGAACTGGCTGCGGCCGGTCTTGGGATCGCGCACGGTCGGGAAACTGCGAGGGCTGTCGCCGCCCGCCCGCCAGCGGCTGGTGGCGTACTCCAGCCAGGCATAGAACACATCGCCGCGGCCGGAGACGCGGAGCACGATCGTGCTGGGCGTCCGCCATTCGTTCAGCGAGTCGGCGTTGAAAAAGCCGATCAGCGCGTGAAACGGCCGGCCGTCGCAAGCCAGCGTGCCGGAGACCGAGAGCGGATCGGCAAACGTCTTGGACGGAATCTTCTTGGCGTAGTAGGCCGGTTCGGCCGCGGCGGAAAGGAAGCCGCCGATCTCTCCGGCGGCCCGGCCGGCGTTGGCCGTTTTGCTGTAGCCGAAGTCCTGCTTGATGGTCCGCGGCTCGGACTTCGTCGGTCGGTTGTTGGAGCCGTCCCAGCCGGGGTCCTTGTCGAACCGCTCCGTCCGCTCCTCGGCCGCCGCCGGGGACGCAAGGGCCGCCGCCAGGGCGAACGTGTGAAGAATGGGGCCGACGCGACGTGCCGACATGGACGCACTCCTCATGTGTCAAAGTACCATTTCGCATCCGCGCCATGACGTGGGGCACGTTTCCTAACGTGCCCGTCGCACGAGCCAGGCACGTTGGAAACGTGCCCCACGGCCCATCTCGCGGAGCGAGATGGCTACACTCAGGCGGCTTCACGCTTCCGGCTCGCTCCACACGCTCACTTGCCCGTCCTCGTCCACCTCCACGTGGATCACGTTAGGCCGGCAGCAGACCGGGCAATCTTCCACGTACTCCTGGCTCGCACCGGCCGAGACATCGAGCGTGATCACGATCTCCTCGCCGCAGGCATCGCAGACGTAGGTCGCTTCGTCCTGCATGGCTCTGGCGCGTTCCGCGGCAACGGTCGGTAGCCTGACTCTCCGAGTCGGGCGGCTGAAGCCGCGAGTTCCCGAATCGGAGAGTCAGGCTACCTCGGTCAATCGCCCACCCATTCTCGAAACACCGCGAGGCAATTACAACCCTCCGGTGCTCTGGAATCGAGAGAAGCGATACGTCGACTCGCGCGACGACATTTGCGCTACGGCACGATGCCTGGCATGTGGCGGAGAGGCGACAGAAGTCTTCCGTATATGTAGCGCCGCCTGCGGTTTTCTGCGCGGTTCATGTCTTTCCTCATGTCACGCTGGCGCGGAGAGTAGGTGCCGCGAGCCGAGCGGCACCGATTTCGCCACGTGGCCGCGTCTCTCCGAGACGCGATGCGAGTCTCGGAGAGACTCGCCCACGTGACGGGTCCCGCTCGGCTCGCGGGACCTACAACATGCGTCGCACCAAGCTGCAGCGGCAGATGCACCGACGGTTGGTTGAGGAGGGGCTCGTCGCGGGCCACCCCGGCGGGCAGATCGCGCGCATGTTCGAGCGGAAATTCGGGCTCACGCTCCGCCAGGCGCGGCTCGATCTTCAGCAGGTGCAGGCCGAGTTTCGCCGGCAGGACGACGAGCTGCGGCAAAATCGCTGGAAGCTCGCCGACCTGGCCGTCGCCTCTGACCGCTGCGACCGCGAGTTCCACGCCGCCGTCGAGGCCGGCGACGCCCGGCGGGCGATGCGCGTCGAGAAGCACCGCTGCAAGCTGCTGGGCATCTACCACGCCGACCGCCGCCGCAC
>JBGQHD010000528.1:0-4476 GCA_041497795.1 Planctomycetia bacterium | reverse complement strand
GTTGCTCTGCTCGTCCAGCCGGGCCGAGCCGGTCAGCTCCACGTCGCCCAGGCCGACCTCGATTTCACGGTACACCGTGAAACGGACTGCCTTGTCGGCCGCGATCTCGAACTCCAGCCTCAGCGGCTGCGGGCCGCTGGCTCCGTCGAAGGGCAGCCGCACCCGGAACGGCAGCATGGCTTCGCCGCCGGCCGGCATGTCCAGCGGCGCCGTCCGGGCCGAGACCACGCGCCAGCGATCGGGCAAGTGCAGCGTCACCTGCCCGGTGACGCGGCGGCCAAAGCAATTCGGCACTCGCAGTGTGATCGTGTGCGGCGCGCTGGCCACGCTCGGCAGGCGCGGCGGTTGGACCTGAACGCCGAGCTGCGTGCGAACGATGGCCGCATCGCCGCCGATGACGAAGGTGGGCGTCGGCCCGACGCGGATAAGCTGCTCGCTCCCGCGAAGCTCCGGCGTCGTCGTCCGGCCCCAAACGTCAAGCTGCTGCGCTTGCGGCCCGATGAACAATGGCTCGGTCGTCGGCTTCTGGCTCCAGAGGACGATCGAGACTTGGGCATCTCGCTGGAAGACGCGGTTTTCGCTGCCGCCCGGCAGGCGTAGGCGGCCGAGATACTCCGCTCCGGAGAACTGACGCGCCGTGGTAAGCCAAGGCACGAGCAGCTCGCCGGGCGAGCCGTCGCCCTGGAACATGCCGTGCGACGGATCCAGCGGATCGTGGACAAACACGGCGTCTGACCCGCTCGCCGCGGCGGCCACGAGCCGGTGGACGAAGTCGGCGAGGCGTCCGTCGGACGATGTGCCGTTGGCTGGCGGCGGCTCGATGGTTAGCCAGGTTTGCTGGGCGGTCGGGCGATTCGTGCTGAGATGGTCGGCGATGTCGGCCGGCGATCGTGACGACGGCAGGAAGATGGCGTCGATCGCGCCGCTCCCCTCACCCCGGCCCTCTCCCCGAGGGGGAGAGGGAGAAGAAGGTGGCGCGGCCCGGGCGGGGGCCTCGTCCGGCGTGAGCCCGCCCGACGCGGGCAGCTCGTCCCGAGTGGGTAGCTCGTCCCGAGCAGGTGGCTCGCTGACCAGGGTCCTGGGGAGCGCCCAACGAACCACCAAGCCCTCGTTCGCCAGCTCGCTCGTGAGTTCGCGGAACTTCTCGGCCACCTGCGGAGAGCCGCGGAGACTTCGGTCCGTGTCCTCCCCAATCTGCCAATCGTGTACCTGGAGGGCCCACGGCAGGATCGCGGCCCCGACCTGCGGCCGCAGTTTTGCGAGCGGCGCCGTCAGCAGGTTGGCGACCGAGCCGTCGGCCGCGGGGTCGTCGAACAAGGTTTTGCGGACCTGGGCCGATGGGTTGGCCAGGACGCCAATGACGCGTACGTCGCGCGACTTCAAGCCTTCGATCACCCTACGCACGGCCTCGCGGCGGGCGTCGTCCTTTTCGTCCAGCCACAGTGAAAGCTTGACTGCCCGGACGCCCAGGCGATCCGCCAATTCGGCCAATTGCGGAGGCAGCGGCGAGCCGTCAGGCCCCGGCAAGCTCCAGCCGAAATTGCCGTGGGCGACGCGGCCTGCCGGCGGCAAGACGGCCAGCATGGTCTCGTGCTCGGCGAGGAGCGAAGCTTTGTCATCCTGAGCGCTACCTCTGTCATCCTGAGCGAAGCGAGGGATCTCCGCCCGCCTGCGAGATTCTTCGCTGCGCTCAGAATGACTGTGCTCGGAGCGACGGTCTGAAGTCTCGCTGGCGGACGGATTGGAAATCCGTCCTACCGGGCTCTGCGCCTCCAGCCGGGTTCGCAAGCGGTAGCAGCCGGGGCCGGGCAGGCGCGGCGACCAGGCGACGACGTATTGCTTCGATGGCGCGGCGGCAGCGTCAACCGTCAGGTCGGAAACATGGATGATCGCTGACTCGTTGCGGTGACGAGGTGCATCGGCGATCGGCGAGCCGAGATCGATCAGTTCCATGGTTAGCCGAGCCGAGCGGCCGCCCGGCGTGGCCGCCAGACCGCTGACCTGGCACTCGATCGTCACGCTCTGGCCATCGTCAAAGATGTTCCAGGGGCGCTTCGCGGTCACGCGCAGCCGCGGCTCGCGGACGACCCGCACGTCGGCCAGCGAGACGCTGCCGGCCAGATCGGCCCGGTCGCCCGGCTGCACGTAAACGCCCACCTCGGCGAATCGCACGCGAGGATCGTCGCTGACCTGGCGGGGCAACGTCAGCTCCCGCCAGGGGGTGTCGCCGCCGACTTTGGCCGAGGCGTGCTCCGCGATCGGCTTTTGGTCGGCGTCGAGCAGCCGCCACGTGATGTACGCCCGATCGTGCTGCAGCCCCGTGGTCTTCACCGCCGCGGTGACCGTGTAGGTGTACTCCGGCGAGACGTGCACGGCCGGGCTGTAGGCCGCGGCGGCGCCGCCGTTGAGTTCCACGCGCAGGCAATGGCCGCCCGGCGCCGTGGCATCCGCGGCGAGCGACATCGTCATGTGGGACGGATATCCCTGGCCTACGCGGCGGCGCCAGCCGTCGGGCCAGCGGTCGCCGTTGAGATCGCCGCCGGTATCGAACGCGCCGCGCAGCACAATCCGGCCGTCGCCGTGCTTGTAGGACGGATTGTCAATCCGTCCGACATCCCCGGGCTCGGCCTGAGCGGACGGGCGGCTCTGGACGGACGGATTGACAATCCGTCCTACTTCGCCGATAGACCCTGCCGGCGGGGCCGCTAGAATCAGGAGCGAGATGGACAGGGCCGCAGCGCTCATCTGCCGTTGTATCCACGGTGAATGGGGTTCGAGTCCTTCGTCATTCCGACATTCGTCATTCCGTCATTCGCGCAGCCGTATGCCCGAACTCAAAGTCGCCATCCATCTGCCGAGCCTGCGGCAACCGCTCAAGCAAGCCTTGCTTACGGCGGCCCGGCTGGGGGCCTCGGCCGTGGAGATCGACGCCCGCAACGACGTCCGGCCGGTCGATTTCACCGGGACGGCTTTGCGGCAATTGCGGAAGATGCTGGCTGATCTGAATCTGCGGGTGGCGGCCCTGAGCTTCCTCACCCGCCGCGGCTACGCCGACGAGCAGGACATCTCTCGCCGTGTGGATGCCACCAAGGAGGCGATGAAGTTCGCCCATGCCCTCGGGGCGTCCGTGGTCGTGAATTACATCGGGCAGATTCCCGCCAGCACACCCGATGCGCCCAATCCTCGCTGGGACATCCTGGTCGAAGTGCTGCGCGACCTGGGGGCTCACGGTCAGCGCGTGGGGGCCTGGCTGGCGGCCCGCACCGGCGGCGAGAGCGCGGACGACCTGGCCCGGCTGGTGCGCGCCTTGCCGGACGGCTCGCTGGGCATCGACCTGGACCCGGGCGGCCTGCTGATCAACGGCTTCTCGCCGGCAGATGTGATCGAGCAGGTCGGCAAGTCGATCGTGCACGTGCACGCCCGCGACGGCGTCCGCGACCTGGGCCGCGGCCGCGGCGAGGAGGTGCTGTTGGGACGCGGCGAGGCCGAGTTCCCCGTCCTGGCCGCGATGCTCGAGCAGCAAGGCTATCGCGGCTACTACACCCTGCAGCGAGACGGCGATGACGCCGCAGTGGAAATCGGCCAGGGAGTGCGGTATCTAAAGAGCCTGTAGACGTTGGCGCCACAGAGAAATGAGGAACCACGAATAGCACGAATAACACGAATCGACGCGCTCTCTCATTCGTGTAATTCGTGCTATTCGTGGTTGCCCTAATTCACCCTAACTAGGACACCCGCCATGCGATGCTCGACTTACGGTTTATTCGTTGTGGTTGCAGGCATCACGATGACGCTGGCCTCGGCCCAGGAGAAGGCCGACAAGCCGGACCGAGCAGCCCTGGAAAAGCAGTTCGCCGAGAAGATGTCGAACGCCAAGATGGTCGGCTACTGGTCGCTGTGGGGCAAGGAAGACAAGCCGATGAGCGACACCTACACGCTGGGCAAAGTGTCGAAGGTCGAAGGCGACAAGTGGACCTTCGAAGCCCGCATCCAGTTCGGTAAGGTCGATGTCACGGTGCCCGTGCCGGTTGAAGTGAAGTGGGCGGGCGACACGCCGGTGATCACGGTCGATAAGGTGGGCATCCCCGGCGTCGGCACCTATTCTGCCCGAGTCGTCGTGCACGACGACCACTACGCCGCCACCTGGGACGGCGGCGACCACGGCGGCTACATGTGGGGTAAAGTGGTCAAGGGGACGAAGGAAGAGCCTAAGGGCAAGGGAGCGAAAGAGTAGATCGGCTTCGTTCCCCCGAGCCGCTGCTGGCGGCGCCGTGCTACATGCAGCCGATTCTCGCGCGTGGGCTGTTGTATTTGCGCAACGAAACGGCGCTCGTTTGCTACGACCTGCGGCGCCCGTAGGCAGCATCATCTCCCTGAGATAAAGTAGTGTGCCTGCTACTGCACTTGAATTCCGTTCTTCGGCCATGCCCTCTCCCCGCAATCTCGTCGTCGCCCAGAGCGGCGGGCCGAGCCCCG
>JBGQHD010000527.1:0-4477 GCA_041497795.1 Planctomycetia bacterium | reverse complement strand
GTCATTCTGTGCGCAGCGAAGAATCTCTGGCAACCCCGCGAGAGACCCGTCGCTCCGCTCAGGGTGACACTTGGCGGGCTGCCGAAATGATCGCCCGCGCCTTGAGATCATAGCGGCCGCCGGTCTTCACCGATTCGTAATCCGCCTTGCCGTCCGGCACCTCTTTGCGGCGATCATAGAAGTGGACTTCCCCTCGCCCCATCACTTCGGCGACCGAGCCTTGCACGACGATCGCCGTCGACTCGTCGATGCCAATGCCCAGGAGCTGCGGATAGGTCTTCACCAGCGCCGTCATGTCGGCGAACCGCTTCCGCTGGGCGAAGTGCTGGTCGATGGCCACACCCCGGAGGAAGCCGAGGCCGCGCTCGTAGCCCTCGCAGATCATGTCGGTGTTGTTGAGCGGGCTGCCGCGGCAGAGGTAATCGCCCTGGATGGTGGCCCCCGCCGAACTGCCGCCGATCACCCCGCCGCGGCGGAGCACGTCGCGGAACAGCGCGTGGGCCTTGGTGTTCTCGTAGGCATCGACGAATCGCCACTGCCGGCCGCCGCCGAACCAGATGCCCTTGGCCTGCCGCAGCATGTCGAGGTTCTTGGGGTCTTCCACGTCCCTGAGTTCCCGCGCGGCCAACACCTGGATGTTCTTAGCCCCGCCGCGGCGGAGCAGGCCCACGCCGGCGTCGGCCGGCAGCGGGTCGGGATTGGCAGTCGGCAGGACCACGATCAGGGCATCGGGGCCGCCGGCCAGGTCGATGAATCGCTTCGTCGCATCGGCGGGCATGCCGCCCCCGCCCACAATGACGAGCGATCCCTTGGTCACTTCCGGCGCCGGCGGGTCCTTCGGCGGGAACGGGGCCTCCTGCCGGGCGATGGCGGCCCGGCGGAGCTGCGTCAGGTCGGCCATGCCGCGGTTCTCCAGCTCGATGTCGTTCGGCTCTTGCCCGCGCGACCCGGCGAGCCGGATCGTCACCTTGCCTTCGCCGACCACGCGCATTCGCCGCCCTTGTACGACGAGCCCGGCGCCTTCGCCGATGCCCAGCCCCACCGCGTCGGGATGCGCACGCAGCAATCGCACGAGATGAACCCTGGCGTCCCCGCGATGAAAGTCGGGCATGAGCGCGATGCCGGGGAGCAGATCGAGGCCGGCGACGGGCTTGTCGCTGTCTTCCTTGTCGCCGTCTTCCTTGTCACTCCCGTCCCCCGGCAGGGTCCAGCGCGAGAGCATCGCCATCGCGTTGGATCGGCCGCCGATCACGCCGCCATGTTGGAGCACGGCGGCAAGCTCCTTGGCGAGCGCGGCCCGCTTGGCCCCTTCCAGCGACGACGCGGTCAAATGTCCCACGAGCCAAACGCCCGTGGCCTTGCCGCTAAGGCCGCCGGCATCGGCCGGCGACCGCAGCTTGACGCTCGCCGCGCGGTGCTCGCTCCACAGCTTGACGTCTTCCTCAGCGAGCCGGCGGTCCGCCTCGGCGACGGTCAGGACGACGACGTGGGCCTTCTCCTTGCCCGCCAGATCGACGAACTGCCACGCCGCCGACTCAGCCACGTGAGCGCCGCCGGTGATAACCATCGCGCCGTCGATCCCGTCCGGACGCGGCCTGGCTGCGGCTTCCGGGGCCGCGGCCGCCGCGATCGAAGCGGCGCACACGGCCAGCAACAGCGCCAAGACCCAGGAGGCCGAGCGAGCGCGAAGCCAGGGCGACGGCGTGGCCGCGGTACTGTGAAGGAATCGGCGGCTGATCATGGGCCGTGTCAGCTCAAGTGGCAATAGGAGCGCGAAGGTGTCCACGCGGGGCACCGCACAATGCGCTCATGATACCGCTTAGCCCAGCGAACAGGCCAGAGTTGAACGTGGAGTAGGCCAGAAACTGCCGAAGCAGCCCGGCTGCTCCGCAGCAGCCGGGCTGCTGACGAGATTCTCGGATGGGCCTTAGGGCGTGTGTCGCGTGACTCAGCGGCGCTTCCGTGCCGCCCGGCAGGCGGCACCTACCACGGGCCGCGGATGTAGTAGACGCCGAATTGCCGCGTGTCGGAGGGCCAATAGGGCGGCATCAGGTACTGGCCCGACGCATCGCCGAAGGGCGTGCCGTAGCCTGGCCCGCCGTACTGCGGATAGATGGGCGTCATCTGCGTGGTGCCGATGCCCCAGCTATAGATGGTCTGGTAGTGCGACACCGGCGGCACCACCAGGGCCAGCGGCCGGCCGTACATGGGGTGCTGATAGCCGGCGTGCCAGCCGCCGGAGTAGGGATAGCCGCCAAACTGGGCAGCGGCCGCTTCGATCGGCGCCCCCGTCACGGCACTGTGTTCGCCGCTGTCGCGGTGGCTCGTCTCTTGCGAGACCACCTCGTCGCTGATGACGGTGCCCTCATCCGCCCCTGGCAGCAGGTTCGGCGCCTGCGCCATGACGTTGACGGGAGCGACGTTCACGAATCCCAGCGCGGCCCAAGCGCCCAGGGCGGCGAGCAGATGGCAGGTACGCATTTGCGATTCTCTCTATGGCATGTGCTGAGCAACCGACCAAGGACTCAATGGCCCTATTCGTGATATTCCCAACGAATCGTGGTCAGCGTCGCCCCGCCGTCGGGATGCAGGCGGTAGTACGCCCGGCGGTGAATCCATAGCCACTCTTGCGGCTGAAACGGCGGATACGTGATGTACGTGTAACCGACGTACGGCGGCGGATACGGCGAGGGGCACAGATACAATTGCGCCGGAATCTGCGGCACCTCCGTCGTGCCAGGCGTCGGATAGTAGTAGTTGTATTCCAGGCTGGGGATCACGCCGGCGGGGGCCCCCGGCAACAAGCCCGGCTTGCCGACTGGCGCGTCGCCCGGAACGGCAGAACCCGCGGGAGCTTTGGCCGGCGGCGTCCCGGTGGGGGCCTTCTTGCCGTTGACCTTCTTTTCCTGCGCGAAGGCCGAGACGGCCCCGCACAGCGAGCCCGCCAAAGCCAGCGCCATCACGGCGCGGTTCCAAGTACGCATCGGATCAATCCTCCCGACGACGGACCGCCGAAGTTAGTGGGTCATCCTTTAAGGAAGTTTCGGCCGCTGATGGCAAAGCAGGTGAGCCTTTGTTTGCCGGAGACGCCGGTAACGGCCGCGAAGGGGCGCCGCCAAAACGGCGCCGGCAAACTTCGCTGGGCCGTTTTCGGCAGGGCCGATATAATCGCTACACTTTGACACCCAGAGCGTGCTCCAGGAGACAGTCTTGGCCGAGTCGAACGCCCAAGCCGAAACCGCCATCGAGAACGGGGCGCCCGCCGCACACGGCTCCAACGGCGCCGCCGTCCACGAGCCGGTCCGCCGCCGTGCCACCGCCGAGTCGATGGCCGCCGCCCAGCGCGATATCTCCGTCAGCGAGTTCTTCGCCAAGAACCGCCATCTCTTGGGCTTCGACAACCCGCGCAAGGCCCTGCTCACGACCGTGAAGGAGGCCGTCGATAACTCGCTCGACGCCTGCGAAGAGGCCGGCATCCTGCCGGAGATTTGGGTGCACATCCAGACCACGGGCGAAAACCGCTTCAAGGTGGGTGTGCAAGACAACGGGCCGGGCATCGTCAAGAAACAAATCCCGCTGATCTTCGGCAAGCTGCTCTACGGCTCGAAGTTCCACCGCCTGCGGCAGAGCCGCGGCCAGCAGGGCATCGGCATCAGCGCGGCCGGCATGTACGGCGTGCTGACCACCGGCAAGCCGGTGAAGATCATCTCCAAGGTCTCGCCGAGAAAGCCGGCCCATTACTTCGAAATCCAGATCGACACCAAGAAGAACCAGCCGGAAATCCTCAACGGCAAAGGGGAAGGTGTTGATATCCCGCCGGGCGACAAGGGCGGCGCGTTCATCAAGGAGCACGGCATCGAGTGGGAAGACAAGGTCGATCACGGCACGCGGGTGACCATCGAGTTGGAGGCCCGCTACCTGCGCGGCCGCGGCAGCGTGGACGAGTACCTCGAGCAGACGGCCATCGCCAACCCGCACGTCGCCCTGCACTACCTCGATCCCGAAGGCAACGAGCGCACCTTCGAGCGCGCGGGGCAATCGTTGCCGCCGGAGCCCAAGGAGATCAAGCCACACCCCTACGGCATCGAGCTGGGGCGGCTGGTCACCATGCTCAAGGAGCACAAGCGGGGCACGTTGTCGCAGTTCTTGAAGGGCAGCTTCTCCCGCGTTAGCTCCGGCGTCGCCCAAAAACTGTGCGAGGCGGCGAAGCTCAGCACGCGGGCCTCGGCGGCGAAGATCGGCCGGCATGAGGCCGATGCGCTGTACAAGGCGATCCAAGAGACGAGGATTCCTTCGCCTTCGACCGATTGTCTCTCGCCGATCGGCGAGCCGCTGCTCTTGGCCGGCCTGCGGCAGGTGGTGCCGGGCGAGTTCTACGCCGCCGCCACGCGGCCGCCGGCGGTGTATCGCGGCAACCCGTTCCAGATCGTGTGCGCTGTCGCCTACGGCGGCAGCACATCCACCAACGTCTCGCGCG
>JBGQHD010000526.1:0-4488 GCA_041497795.1 Planctomycetia bacterium | reverse complement strand
AGAAAGTGGTCGCCATTCAGCAGGAGCGCCTCAGCCGCCTGGAGAAGGCCTCCCGCGGTGAGCAAATCGTCTCGCAGCGCGAACTCGATGACGCGCGGGTATCGCTGACCGAGGCTAAGACCAACCTGTCCTCCGCCCAGGCGGCGGAGGAGTTGTGGAAAGGCGCCGTGGATGCCATCGAGCGGCCCGCCGACTCTAGTGTTTCGGCCTTTCGTCTTTCGCTAACGGCCCCCGCCGGCGGTGAGATCGTCGAGACGGCCGCGCGGCCCGGTATGTCGGTGGAGGCGGGGGCTGCCATTGCTCGTGTGGTGGACTTCCGCCACGCGCTGGCGGAAATGGACTTGCCCCCGGAGGTCCTCGCCGCCGGACCGCCCAAGCAGATCGAATTAGCTATGCTGCCCGCCTCGCCGCAGAGCACAACGCCCTCGCTCGGCCGCCTCACCGCGACGCTGACCGGTCCGGCGCCCGAGATAGACACGACCTCTCAGTTCACGAGCTATTGGTACGAGGCGACGGTCAACCCGCAGGAAAAGGCCGGCCTGCCGGCCGCCTGGCGGCCGGGCCGGTTTGTGACCGCGCTGGTGCGGCTGCCGGAAGCTCCGAAGCTGAAAGCGGTCACGGTTCCCGTGACTGCGGTCCTGGCCCACGAGGGGCGGCTGCTGGTCTACGTGCGGGTGGCCGAGGCGAAATACATGCGGCGAGAAGTTCGGTTGTTGGGCCGCGAAGGTGATCGCGCCGTCCTGGCGCCTGGCGTGCAGGAGGGCGAACCGGTCGTCGTGCAAGAAGCTCAAGTGCTGCTCTCCGAGGAGTTCCGAGCCAAGGAAGAAAGCGAAGAGCCCGCCAAGGAGGATGAGAAAGCGGCGGAGAGCGATTGACATGCTCCAGGCCATTGTCCAGTGGTCCGTCCAGCAAAGGCTCGTGGTGGTCGTGCTGGCCGCGGCGTTGCTCGTAGCGGGATTCTACGCCACCCAGCAGGCCGCGCTGGACGTGTTTCCAGAGTTCACGCCTCCGCAGGTTGTGGTCCAGACCGAAGCGCCGGGCCTGTCGGCCGCCGAAGTCGAGCAACTGGTGACCCTCCCTCTGGAATCGGCCGTCAATGGTTTGCCCCGCTTCGACACGTCGCGCTCGCAGTCAATTCAAGGCCTGTCGGTGGTGACGGTCATCTTCCGCGGCGGGAGCGACATTTACCGGGCACGGCAGATGGTGGCGGAGCGGCTGTCCGAACTGAGCGGCAAGCTGCCCGAAGGGGTCAAGGCGCCCCGCTTGGCGCCCCTCACCGCGGCCACGGGACGATTGCTAACCGTAGGGTTCACTTCCGACACGCTGACACCGATGGAGCTACGGGACCGCATTCAGTGGCAACTGCGGCCCCATGTGTTGGCCGTGGACGGCGTGGCTCAGGTGTCGGTGATGGGCGGCGACGTGCGGCAGTTTCAAGTCAGCGTTAACCCCGACTACCTGGCCGCCCGCAAGCTCACGCTGACCGACGTGCTGAACGCCGCCCGGCAAGCCAGCGGTATCCGCGGGGCCGGCTTCATCGACAATGCCAACCAGCGGCTGACGTTTCGGATCGAAGGCCAGGTGCGGTCGGCGGCCGAATTGGGAGAGGCAGTCATCACCGCGGTCTCCGGCACGCCGGTGCGGCTGCGCGACGTGGCAGTGGTCGCGGACGCTCCTGAACCGAAGTTTGGCGATGCCACCATCAATGGCACGCCGGGTGTGCTGCTGATCGTCTTCAAACAATTCCAGGGCGACTCCCATGCCATCACTCAGGGCGTCGAGGCGGAGCTGGAGCGGCTACAGCCCGACCTGCAGCGCGACGGTATCGCCTATCATCCCGGCCTCTTTCGTCAGGCCAATTTCATCGACCTGGCGGTCGGCAACGTTATGCGCTCGCTGCTGATCGGGGCGGCCCTGGTGGTCGTCGTGCTGTTCGTCTTCCTGTTCAACTGGCGGACCGCCTTCATCTCCCTGACCGCTATCCCGCTGTCGCTGCTGGGGGCCATCGTCGTCTTGTGGGGGTGTGGGGTGAGCCTCAACACGCTGACGCTGGGCGGATTGGCCATCGCCGTGGGCGAGGTGGTCGATGACGCAATCATCGACGTGGAAAACATCTACCGCCGCCTGCGGGAGAACGCCCGGCTGCCGCAGCCACGGTCGGCGGCGGCGGTCGTCTTATCGGCATCGTTGGAAGTGCGCAGCGCCGTCGTCTACGCGACGTTCATGGTGATCCTGGTTTTCGTGCCGGTGTTCTTTCTGTCGGACTTGCAGGGACGGCTCTTCGCCCCTTTGGGCTACGCTTACGTATTGTCCGTGCTGGTGTCGCTGGCCGTGGCCCTGACCGTGACGCCGGCCCTGGCGATCCTCCTGCTGCCCGCCTCCCATGGGGCGACGGAGCCACCCTTCGTGAAGTGGTTGCAGGCCCATTATGAGCGGCTTTTGCGCCGGCTGCACGAAGAGAAGCCGCTTGTGCTGACGGTTGTCGGCGTGCTGCTGGGGGCGGCGGTTTTGGCCATGCTGAGTTTCGGTGGGGAGTTCCTGCCGGAGTTGAAGGAAAACCATTTCGTCGTCCACATGCGTGGCTTGCCCGGCACGTCGCTGCGGCAGTCGCTGGCGTCCGGCGGTCAGGTGACCCATCTGCTCCGCCAGCACGAGGCCGTGCGGAGCGTGGCGCAGGCCGCGGGCCGGGCCGAACTGGGCGAGGACGTGTGGGGCGTCGAGTACAGCGAAATCGAAGTCGATCTGAACACTCTGGAGGGCGAGGACTACGAGCGGTTCGAGCAGTTTCTGCGGAGGTCGTTGGCCAACCGGGCTGGCTACTCGTTCGAGATGCTGCCGTTTCTGTCCGAGCGCATCAAGGAAACGTTGTCCGGCTACATCGCCACGATGGCGGTCAAGGTCTACGGCGATGACCTGGAGGCCGTGGACCGAGCCGCCGAAGACGTAGCGGACGCGATCGAGCGAATTCCGGGCAATGCCGATGTGCGGGTCGAAGCGCAGACCGGCACGCCCGAGTTGGTCATCCGTCTCCGACCGCGAGATGCGGCGCGTTACGGCCTGCGCACCGTGGACGTGCTCGACGCCGTGCATACGGCTTATCAAGGCAGCGTCGTTGGTCAGGTCTTCGACCGAAACCGCGTCATCGACGTCAAGGTGCTGCTGGGGCCCGAGGCGCGCTGGGATACCGAAAGCGTCGCCAACTTGTGGCTCAACGCTCCGGCGGGTCGGGTGCAGCTGAAGCAAGTGGCCGACGTGTATTTGTCGGATGGCCGGTTCCTCGTGGCCCATGAGAACGGACTGCGGCGACAGGTGGTGACTTGCAACGTCGGCGGGCGCGACGTGGAGTCGTTTGCCGCCGAGGTCGAGCGACGGATCGGACAAATGCGTCTTGCTGCCGGAGTGACCGTCGCCGTCACGGGCGAACATCAGGCCCGACGCACGACACAGAAGGAGCTGCTCTTGCTGGCGACCGCAGCCGGGCTGGGGGTCGTGCTGCTCTTGTGGATGGCCTTGCGATCATTCCGATCGCTCGTGCTGGTGATGGTCAACCTGCCGTTCGCGCTCATCGGCGGCATCATGGCCGTCTACATCACGGGCGGAGTGCTCGACGTGGGGTCGCTCATCGGCTTCGTGACGCTCTTTGGGATCACGGTGCGCAACGGCCTGATGATGGTGTCACACTGGCAGCACCTGCATGACATAGACCGCGTGCCCTGGGGGATGGACCTGGTGATCCGCGGAGCGCGGGAACGGCTGGCCCCGGTCCTGATGACGGCCCTCGTGACCGGCCTTGGGTTGCTCCCCATCGCGATTGGCAGCGGCGAGGCTGGACGGGAAGTGGAGGGGCCCATGGCGCTGGTCATCCTGGGCGGACTTGCGACTTCGACGGCCCTGAATCTGATCGTGCTGCCCATGCTCTACCGGCGCTTTGGCCGCAGCCACGGTAAGGGCACGGCGCCTGCCGAGCCGGTCGGTCCGATTTAGGCTAGTACCGCATCACTCCGCGCAGCAGCCACGCTCCCCAAAGCCCCAGCACGACGTTGCCCAGCCAGGCGCTCCAAGGGTGCAGCGTGCCATTCTTGGCCTGATCCACGCTGAGGACGAGCATCGGGTAATACAGGATGAGGATCGGCAGGAAGCAGACGAAGAAGCTGCTGAGCGCGTTGGAATTGCGGAAGCGAATGGCTACGGCGCTTCCCAGCAAGACGAAGCTCAGGCAGCTAAAGCCGTTAGCGAACCGCCGGGGAGGCTCCGTGCGCAGCCGGTTGTAGATCATTGCCAGATCGTCCACTTTGGTCCGCTCCCCGGACCATTCTCCGCCCGTCAAGGAATCGAAGTCGCCGGCCATCAGTTGGATCCCCGCCTTCACGGCATGATCGCGGGAGAGCCGCTGGACGGCGTGAGGGTGCTCGTCGAGTTGACGGTAGACTTCCGCGAGCGACATGTACGCCGGAGACCATTCGTGCGTTCTGTCGTCGCGAAAGTTTT
>JBGQHD010000525.1:0-4488 GCA_041497795.1 Planctomycetia bacterium | reverse complement strand
TGCTGTCTGGAATCATCGAAATGGCCCTCTTCGGGGAGCGCCTGGACCACGATTTCAAGAAACTCAAGCAACTGAGCGACGCCGTCATTGACAAGAACTTCTACTGGTACCACCGCTATCGAATGGTTGATGGCTACTCGACGTTCGGCGACCGGGCTTTCCTGCGGTTCGTGGGCGGGCAAACCAACTATGAAGTCCTCCAGCGTGAGCTAGAAGTGCTCGATCTCATGACGGCCAACCGCGACAAGCATATCTGGGCCGTAGCGCAGGGAAAGGAGTCGAAAGTCGATGACTCGAACCTGCCTCCGTTCATTCCCGTCACCACCAACAAGCCCGGCCCGCTGCCGGGCGGCAGGCACGTGTTCCTCGGCGGCGAAGAGGCGATCGGCAAGATGACCATCGCCAAAGGTCATAAGGTGGAGCTGTTCGCCTCGGAAGAGAAGTTCCCCGAGCTGGTCAACCCGGTGCAGATGGCCTTCGACACCAAGGGCCGGCTGTGGGTGGCCGCCTGGCGAACCTACCCGCACTGGAAGCCCACCGAGAAGACGAACGACATGCTCTTGATCCTGGAAGACACCGACGGCGATGGCCGTGCCGACAAGTGCACGACCTTCATCGACGACCTGCACAATCCGACCGGCTTCGAGTTCTGGAACGGCGGCGTGCTGGTGGCCGAGGCGCCATCGCTGCTGTTCCTCAAAGACGTGGACGGCGACGACAAGATCGACGTCGCCAAGGGCGACGTCCGCGAGCGCGTGCTGGGCGGGCTCGACACGGCCGACACGCACCACACGGCCAACAGCTTCACGCTCGATCCGGGCGGGGCGCTCTACTTCCAAGAGGGCACGTTCCACCACACGCAGGTCGAGACCCCCTGGGGGCCGACGGTCCGCTGCGCCAATGCCGGCGTCTTCCGCTTCGAGCCGCGCACGTTCAAGTTCGAGACCTACGTCTCGTATGGCTTCGCCAATCCGCACGGCCACGCCTTCGACCACTGGGGGCAAGACATCGTGGTCGATGGCACGGGGGCGAATCCCTACCACGCGGCCCTCTTCTCCGGCCGCATCGACTTCCCCAACAAGCACAACCATCCGCCGCAGGTCTACCAGCAGCGCACGCGGCCTTGCCCGGCCATCGAAACGCTCTCCAGCCGTCACTTCCCCACGGACCGCCAGGGCAACCTGCTGGTGGCCAACGTGATCGGCTTCCAGTGCATCTTGGAATACAAGGTGCGCGACGAAGGCTCCAGCTTTGCAGCTACTGAACTGGATCCGCTGCTGTATTCGAGCGATCCCAACTTCCGCCCGGCGGATATGGAGATTGGGCCGGACGGCGCGCTCTACTTCACCGACTGGCAGAACCCGATCATCGGCCACATGCAGCACAACCTCCGCGACCCCAGCCGCGACCGCGAGCACGGCCGGGTGTACCGCGTGACCTGCGAAGGCCGGCCGCTTAACAAGCCGGAGCCGGTCGCCGGCCAGCCGATCGAGAAGTTGCTCGACTTGCTCAAGCATCCCGAAGACCGCGTGCGGTATCGTGCCCGCATCGAGCTGGGCGGCCGCAAGACCGACGACGTGATCGCCGCGGCGGAGAAGTGGCTCGACGGGCTCGACAAGTTATCCCCCGAGTTCGAGCACCAGCAGCTCGAAGGGCTGTGGCTGCACCAGAACCACAACGTCGTCAACGTGCACCTGCTGGAGCGGGTGCTGGCGTCGCCCGACTTCCGGGCCCGGGCGGCCGCCGTGCGCGTGTTGTGCTATTGGCGCGACCGGGTCTCCAACGCCTTTGATCTCGTGCTGAAGGCCGCGGCCGACAAGCACCCCCGCGTGCGGCTGGAGGCCGTGCGGACGGCCAGCTTCTTCACCACGCCCGAGGCCATCGAAGCGGCGCTGGTCGTCGCCAGCCAGCCGATGGACCCCTACATCCAGTTCACGCACGGCGAGACGCTGCGCGTGCTGGAGCCGCAATTCCAGGCGGCCATCGCGAAGGGGCAGCAAGTGCCGTTCGTGACCGATGTCGGCGCGCGGTTCATGCTCCGCAACACAAGCCTGCCGCAGCTTCTGAAGATGGAGCGCACGCGGCCGGTGAACCTGGAGCTGCTTTTCCGGCCGGGCGTGCAGGACGACGTGCGGCGCGAGGCGGTCCGCGGCCTGGCGAAGATCGATGGCAAGATCGAGCCGCGCGTGCTCATCGACGCCCTGGCGAGCCTGGACGACCGGTCCGACAACCGCGAGCAGTCGGTCGTGTTCGACCTGATCCGGCTGTTGGCGGCCCGCGATGGCAAGGAGCTGGCGATCGTGCGCGCCGATCTGGAAAAACTGGCTACCAGCGCCAAGGAGCCGTTCCTGCGACAGATCGGCTTTGTGGCGCTGATCACCGTCGACGGCTCGGCGGATAAGGCCTGGGCGCTGGGGACGAAATCCGTGGGCGCACTGCGCGATCTGGTCTCCGCCACGCCGCTGGTCTCCGATCCGGCTCTGCGGGCCAGCCTGTATCCCAAGATCGAGCCGCTGCTGGGTGGCCTGCCGGCGCACTTGTCGTCCGGCAGCAAGTCCACCGGCACGCGGGGCCGCTACGTCCGCATCGAGCTATCGGGCCGCGCGACGCTCACGCTGGCCGAAGTGGAGGTGCTGAGCGAAGGCCGCAACGTCGCCCGCAACGGCAAAGCCTCGCAGAAGAACACGGCCCACGGCGGCGACGCCGCCAAGGCCATCGACGGCAACAAGAACGGCACCTACAGCGCCGGAGGCCAGACGCACACCGCCGAAAGCACGCCCGATCCGTGGTGGGAAGTCGATCTGGGCGACGAAATGCCGATCGACCACATCGCCGTCTACAACCGTACCGACGGCGACCTGGGCAATCGGCTGAATAACTTCACGCTGAGGGTGCTCGACGCGAAGCGGAACGAAGTCTTCCGTCAGGACCGCAATCCAGCCCCCAAGGTGAAGGCCGACTTCACGCTCGACGGCGGCGGGGCCGAGTCGCTCGTCCGCCGGGCGGCGATGACCGCGCTCGTCTCCGTGCGCGGCCAGGAGCTCAAGACCTTCCAGACGCTGGCCCGCTTTGTGCGCGGCGACGTGGACCGCATGGCGGCGATCCGGGCGATGCAGCGGCTGCCGCGGAACGCCTGGCCGCAGGACGAAGCCGCCCCGCTGCTGAAGGTGCTGGTGGCCCACATTCGCAAGATTCCGGTGGCCGAGCGGACTTCGCCCGCGGCGCTCGATGCCCTGGAGTTCGCCGGCGCCCTGACCACGCTGCTGCCGGCGGCCGACGCCAAGAGCCTGCGCGCCGAGCTGGGAGAGCTGGGCGTGCGCGTGATTCGCATCGGCACGCTTTTCGAGCGGATGTCGTACGACAAGGACGCGATCGCCGTGCGGGCCGGCAAGCCGGTCGAGTTCATCTTCGAGAACACCGACCTCATGCCGCACAACTTCGCCATCATCCAGCCGGGATCGCTGGAAGAGCTGGGCAAGCTGTCCGAATCTACGTCCCAGCAGCCCGATGCCGCGGCCCGGCATTTCGTGCCGCAGTCGCCCAAGGTGCTGCTGGCCAGCGTGCTCTTGCAGCCGCGCGAGTCGCAGAAGCTCAGCTTCACCGCCCCCACGCAGCCGGGCGTGTACCCCTACGTGTGCACCTACCCCGGCCATTGGCGACGGATGTACGGGGCGCTCTACGTGGTTGACGATCTCGACGGCTATTTGGCCAACCCCGAGGGCTATCTGGCGAGCCACGCGCTGCCGATCAAAGACGAGCTGCTCAAGGACCGCCGTCCGCGTACCGAATGGAAGTTCGACGACCTGGCCTCGGGCGTGAAGGGGCTCTCCGGGCGGTCGTTCAACGCCGGGAAGCATCTCTTCACGGTGGCCAGTTGCGTGGCCTGCCACCGCCTGGATGGCATGGGCAACGAGTTCGGTCCGGACTTCGCCAAGCTCGACCCCAAGCTGACGCCGACGGACATCCTCAAGGAAATCCTCGACCCCTCGGCCAAGATCAATGAGAAGTACCAGACGAACCAGTTCCTCTTAGGCAACGGCAAGACGGTGAGCGGCCTGGTGCTCGAGGAGACGCCCGACGTCATCAAGATCATCGAGAACCCGCTAGCCAAGGCCGAGCCGCTGATTCTCAAGCGCGGCGACGTGGTCGAGCGGCAGCGGTCGAAGCTGTCGATTATGCCCAAGGGTCTGCTGGATAAGTTGACGCGGGACGAGATTCTCGACCTGGTCGCCTTCGTGTCGTCACGCGGCAACCGCAATCACGAAGTCTTCCAGGGGGCGGGGGCGCACGACCACGGCGGCCATGCGCACGAGAAGTAGCCGGGGTGGGTGGCTGGGGCTGGAAGCGAAGCGCAAGCCCCAGCCGAACTGCCAACCAACGTCCCACATGATGAATTGACCTGATGGGGAACGTGCGTTAGCAGCTCCGCTGGGGCTTGCGCTTCGCTCCCCGCCCCAGCCCCCCCCCACCAAGCGACCCCCGCCGCGC
>JBGQHD010000524.1:0-4488 GCA_041497795.1 Planctomycetia bacterium | reverse complement strand
TGTCCGGCATGGCTTTGACGGCGATCATGCCCTGGCAGAGATCGAAGCTCTCGCCGCGGAGCTGCCCGTCTTCGTAGACCAGCGGGGCCGCGGACGGGTAAACGCCGGAGGCCGCGATCTCGCCACGCCGCCGCGCCGGCAGCCGCATCTGCTGAATGCGGATCGTCGGCCGGCCGTCGAAGGTCACGACGTTGACCTGCGGACCGTCGGTGTCCGGCTGGGGACTGGGCTGGCTGTTCAGCTCCAATATCCGCTGCACGGCCTGCGGCAGGTGCCCGGTCACGACGCCGGCGCGAAAGCCGTTCTCGCCCAGCCGGCTTCGCACGTCGGCCGCGACGGCCTGCTCATCCACTTCCTGCCAGATCGTCCGGTAGAGGATGTCGTCGTCACGACGGAAGTGAACCGAGAAGACTTCCAGCACCACGCTATCGGGCGCCAGCCGCGGCTTCTTCAGCAGCGACTGGCCGTCGTGCTTAGGCCCATGATCCGACACGCAGCCCGCAGGCGCCATCAGAGCCAGGGCCAGCGCGCAGCGGCACACGCGTGACAGCGTCGAAAGCATGGCGAAATGGCGACAGGGAAAGGCCGTTCGCGCCGGCAGCGGCGCGGGGCGGAACGTTAGCGACGGCGATCGATCCCGTCAACGCCAGATAGACATAGACATCGTGGCGGGCGGAAGTCTGCGAGTTCGGACTCACGTCGGCCGCACGAGCCGCACGCGGTGGTTCTCACTGTCGCCGATGAAGATCTCGCCGCCGCGGCCCAGGCAGATGCCGTGGGGCCGGTTGAGATGCGCTGTCGTGGCCTCTCGGTCATCGCCGTTGTAGCCGCGGTTCTTGGGGCCAGCGCCGGCCACCGTGGCGATCGTGCCGCGCTTCACGTCGATGGCCCGGATGGCCTGGTTCTCCGTGTCCGCGACATAGATCTTGCCGTCTGCGGCGACGGCGATTCCCTTGGGCCCGTCGAAAGTGGCCGCCTTGGCGCTGCCGTCGCCGTCGCTGTATCCCTTGCGGCCCGTGCCTGCGACGTGGTGCAGCGTGCCGCGCTCGAGGTCCATCCGCCAGACGCTATTTCCCTCGCGGAGGGCGATCCACATCGTGCGTCCGTCGATCGCCAAAGCACGTGGACCGAGGATCGGCCGCCCGCGCGCGGCTTGTCCGTCGATGGGCAGCTCTCGCACGCCGGTTCCGGCCACGGTGTCGATGAGGCCGGTTGCCAGATCGATCCGCCGAATGCGGTGGTTGCCGATGTCGGCCACATACAGCCCGCCACGGCCGTCCAGCGCGATGCTGTGCGGCTGGCGGAACTGGGCCTTGCCGGCCGGCCCGCTGTCGCCGCCAAAGCCGGCTGACCCCGTGCCGGCCACCGTGGAGATGACGCCCGTCTTGGCATCCACGCGGCGGACGAGGTGGTTCTGCATCTCGACGAAGTACATGTGCCCGGCCTTGTCGAACCGCACTTCGTAGGGTTCATTGAGCAACGCCTTCGTGGCCGGCCCGCCGTCGCCGGCATAGCCCTTGCGGCCCGTGCCGGCCACCGTGGTCAACTCTCGCTTGGCCAAATCCAGCCGCCGGACGCGATGGTTGCTGACTTCGCAGATGTAGAGGGCCCCGTCCGGGCCAATCTCGACGCCGAACGGGTTGCCGACGCCCGTTCGCAGCGCCGGCCCACCGTCGCCGCCGTCGGCTTCTCGGCCGCTGCCGGCGATGGTTTCGATCGGCCCGGCCCATGAGAGACCGCCGAACAACGCGACGGCCAATGTACAAAGCGACGCGTGTTTTGTGATCGGCATCATTGTGTCTCACAACCAGGTCCCGAAGGGGCGGGATCGACGCTCGCCATGTCCGACGATAGCTTAACCCGCGGCGGCTGCGCTGCAATCCGCGGCAAATCGGCACTTCGATCAGAGGCGTTCTGGTGGCCAGCACGACACTTACTGACATCGCCAGCCAATGGTCGTTCCCCCAGGGCACGACCTATCTCAATCATGGCTCGTTCGGCCCCTCGCCGCAGTGTGTCCAGCAGGCGCGCGAGGCGCTGCAGCGGCGGCTCGAAGCGCAGCCGATGGATTTCTTGCTGCGGCTACTGCCGCCGCTGTTCATCGCCGCCCGGGCCAGGCTGGCGGCCTTCGTCGGAGCGTCGGCCGACGATTTGGTCTTCGTCGATAACGCGACCGTGGGCATGAACGTGGTGGCCGCATCCGTCGAGCTGCGGCCGGGCGACGAGGTCCTCTGCAACGACCACGAGTACGGCGCGGTGACTCGCCTGTGGGAGCACAAGTGCCAGGCCGCAGGGGCCAAGTTGATCGTCCAGCGATTGCCGCAGCCGCTACGCACGGCGGACGAGCTGGTGGACGCGATCCTCGCCGCGGCCACCGGCTGCACGCGGCTGCTGGTGTTCAGCCACATCACCTCGCCCACGGCGGTGATCTTTCCAGCCGCCAAAATCTGCCGCCGGGCGCGCGAGCGCGGCATCCCCGTCTGCATCGACGGGCCGCACGCCGTGGCCATGCTGCCGCTGGACCTGCGGGCGCTCGACTGCGACTACTACACCGCAAGCTGCCACAAGTGGCTCAGTGCGCCCTTCGGCTCCGGCTTTCTCTACGTGCACCCGCACCAACAGACGGCCGTGCGACCGGCGGTCATCAGTTGGGGCCGCACGCTGGAAGGCGACTCGCCGAGCTGGCGCGACGAGTTCCACTGGCTGGGCACCCGCGACACCACGGCCTGGCTGAGCGTGCCGGCGGCCATCGATTTCCTGGAGAGCGTGGGGCTGGACGAATTCCGCCGCCGCACGCACGAGCTGGCCCGCTACGCCCGGCAACGGATCGGCGAGCTGACGGCCGACCTCTCGGCCGGCGGTGCGGCGGTGAACCTCGAGCCGCTCGTGCCGGACGACCCTGCGTGGTACGGGTCGATGGCCGCCATGCCCCTGCCGCCGGGCGAAGCCGAGCCGCTCATGCGGACGCTCTGGGAAAGACACGGCATCGAAGTGCCGATCATCGACTGGGCGGGCCGCCGCCTGATCCGCGTCTCGTGCCATCTGTACAACACGCGGGCCGACGTGGACCGGCTCGTCGAAGCGCTGGGCAAAGAACTAGCGTAAGGCGGACACTCTTGTCCGCCGCCCGAGTCAGCACCCCGGCTGCTGGGAGCAGCCGGGGTGCTTCATCACTAGCCCGACGCGCAAGCGAGGGAGCGTCACGCTGAAACTCTGAGCCGCACGCACGTCTCCCTCGCTTGCGCGTCGGGCTAGTGTGACGCAGAAACAGCGACTCTCGGAAGCCTGGCCAAAGCCACTTTCCCGCCCTTTCCCTCCTGGCCTTTCTTGCAATCGGGCGGGCCACGGATTAGCTTATGGGAAGCTGAAGATCGCGCAAATCCGTGAGGTTTGCGCGGGTGGCGTCAGCGATTTGACCGGAACAGGTTTTTTTCCCTCGTCACCGGCCCCGGAAAGAGAAGAGGCCGCTGACATTCGCCGCAGTTTTGGGAGGACGCACATGTCTCGTCGCAAGTGGGTTTGCTGGGGTCAGTTCGCCGCCGTGGCGAGCGTGATGGCCGTCGCCGCCGTGTGGTCGTTGACCGCGCGCGGCCAAAACAACAACAACGGGTTCTTTGGCAACGCGGTGGGTGGCGTGGTCGTCGATGCGGAGGGCATTCTGCGGTCCGCCACCGTCGATGAGATGAACCGTCTAGCCAAGTTCCGGGTCGAGCAGATCAAGCAACTGCCCGACGACATGGGTGTGGTCACGCCACTGCGGAAGGTTTCCCTCCGCCGGTTGCAGGAGGAGTTCCTGGCCCGCAAGGAGAAGGCCCAGATGCCGCTCTTCACCGAAGAGATGGAATACCTGGCTGGCCTGACGCGCATTCAGTATGTATTCGTCTACCCGGAGGAGAAGGACATCGTCTTGGTAGGCCCGGCCGAGCCGATCAAGGTCACCGCCGACGGGCATATGGTCGGCGCGAAGAGCAGCCATCCGATCTTGCAACTGGATCACCTGCTGGTCGCCATGCGCACGGCCGAGGCCGCCGGACGCGAGGCGATTAGCTGCTCGATCGATCCCACCAAGGAAGGCATCGCCGCCTTCAACCGCATCGTCGGCCAGACGAAGAAGTTCGACGATACCTTGGGCCCCCGCCTCCAGCAGGCGATGGGCATGCAAGACGTCACGATCACCGGCGTGCCGGCTGGCAGCGACTTTGCCCGCACGATGGTCGCCGCCGACTACCGCATGAAGCGGCTGGCGATGGGCTTCGACAAGATTCCGGTGCGCGGTTTGGGGACGTATCTCAGCATGATCAGCTCCCAGAGCCCGGCCATGCCCCGCTGGTGGATGGCCCCGAATTACGAAGCCATTCTGAAAGATCCGCAGGGCTTGGCGTGGGAGCTGCGCGGCCTGGGCGTGAAGGTGATGACGGAAGACACGATCTTCAGCAAGGACGGCGTTGCCAATCGCACCGGCAAGGCCAATCCGGTCGCCCAGAAGTG
>JBGQHD010000523.1:0-4506 GCA_041497795.1 Planctomycetia bacterium | reverse complement strand
CGTGATTGGCCAAGTCGAGCACCTGCACCGCCAGCGCCGGGTGCTCGATGCCCTCCAGCAGCCGCGGAAAGAGGACCTCGACCGGCAACCGGTCCTGCTGAAACAGCGGCACGAACGCCAGGTCGCATTGCCGAGCGTCGCCGGGCGGGTCGGCCAGGATCGTCTCGACGAATGCCCGCAGCGCCGCCTCGCCGCCATTGCCGGCGAGCACGCGCAACAGCAGGTGCCGTACGCCGCTGGCACGGCCGAGCTGACCGTAGAGATTCACGATCTGGGCCACGCGCTGTTCATCGATCCCTCCCTCGCTTGCGCGTCGGGCTAGTGTGGCAGGGGATGCCCGGTATCGCGCCCAAAGCTGGTCGAAGAGCTCGCCCAGCAGCGCTTCGTGGGGCGCGCCACGTGGCCGCGTCTCTCCGAGACGCGAGGGCGAGTCACGGAGAGACTCGTCCACGTGGTCGGGTAGTAGATCGTGCAACTCTCGCAGCAGCCGGCCGATCTCCTCTTCGGAAGCCGCGCCGACGCCAGCCAGCGCGCGGGCCGCCGCTTGGCGAGCGCTGCCTTCGCGCGCGCCGGCCGAGGCAATCAGGCCGAGCACTTCTTCAATTGGCATGGATCGTGCGCGTCATGGCGAGCTAATGGGCTCTCCGCCGGACATGGCCAGCCCCAGCGAATACCATACTCGCAGGCGACCGGGCGGTCGTGCAATCCCCCAAGAAGCCCGGCTTCTTGGAGAAGCCGGGCTTCTGCCGGCGAGCTAACGCTTCGGGCCAGGCGACGTTCCGGACGGCGCATAGGGGTTGTCTGGATCGCGCGGGATCACGTTAGCCGCGTTCGGACTGAACGGCTGCTCTTCCGCCGGTTGGCGAAGCACCTTCTTGGAGAAAACGACCGCCAGCAACAAACACAGCACGGGCACTGACAAGGTGACGATCAGCTCCGACGCAATCATTAACCCCACCAGTGCCTCTTGGCGCCGAGCAGCCGTGCTGATCATGAAGATGGACCCGAGATTGAACGGCAGCGGGACCATCATCAACAGGCCGATGAATCGCGCCGGTATGCCGCTTACGATTCGCCGGCGGGTTAATTTCAGCGTGCCTTTGATCAGGACCGCGCCGCCGAAGAGCAGCATCGCGATTTCGACGAACAGGCACATGGCAGGCTGACGCGGCTGAGAAAGGCACCGATCTGCGCACTATAACCCCGCGGTTTGCAGGCGGCAAAGAACCGCCCGATCAGGTACAGTAGCGGGGGCGCACGATAGACCTTGTGACCAACGGCATGCGACCCCGGCCAGCTTGTCTGGCCGGTGAAGCAGGTTGGAGAGCTATAGCGTCGGGCCAAGGAGGCGCGAGGACCCCTGCCCTTGTGCGGCAGGTGAATGAGTTTGACGGCTGGCCTGTCGCTGATCCCAGCTTCTCAATCTGCTTCCCCTGCCGCACGAGGCGGCAGGGGCCGTCGCGCACGCTCCTCCCTACGAGCTAGCTGGCAATCTTGTCCACCTGCCACACAAGGTGGCAGGGGTTGCCGTTGCGAAGCGCGTTGCCGTTGCGAAGCGCGTCGTGCGCCCAGTAGCGGATCGTCAAAGGTTTCCTTGTTCACGGTTTCCCTTGGCTCCATGCTCAATACAGCAGCCCAAACCGTCGCCGACGAATTCCGCCAGTTGCTCGGTGCCGAGAACGTGCTTTCCGCCCACGCCGACCTCGTGGTCTACGAGTGCGACGGCTTTGTGATCGAGAAGAACTGCCCGGACGTGGCCGTTTTTCCCCGCACCACGCAGCAGGTGGCCGAGATCGTGCGGCTGTGCAACGAGCACGACGTGCCCTTTCTGCCGCGGGGGGCGGGCACGTCGCTAGCCGGCGGATGCCTGCCGGTCGGCGGCGGCGTGATGATCGTGCTCACCAAGATGCGCGAGATCGTCGAGATCAACCTCCGCAACCGCTACGCCGTGGTGCAGCCGGGCGTGGTGAATATCTGGCTGACCAACGCCCTGCGGGGCAGCGGATACCATTATGCCCCCGACCCCTCGAGCCAGGGGGCCTGCACCATCGGCGGCAACGTGGCCACGAACTCCGGCGGGCCGCACACGCTGAAGTACGGCGTGACGGTCAATCACATCCTGGGGATCGAGGCCGTGCTGGCCGACGGGCGGATCGTCGAGTTCGGCGGCCCAGCCGAGGATTATCCCGGCCTGGATCTCGTCGGCACGCTGGTAGGCAGCGAAGGCACGCTGGCCATCGTCACCAAGATTTGGGTCCGCATCACCCGCGACCCGCAGGGCTACCGCACGCTGCTGGGCATCTTCGATTCGGTCGATGACGCCACGAACTCGATCAGCGAGATCATCGGCGCCGGCATCGTCCCGGCGGCGCTCGAGATGATGGACCAGGGCATCCTGGCCGCGCTGGAAGACGCCTTTCACTTCGGCTTTCCGCTGGATGCCAAGGCGATCCTGCTGATCGAAGTCGATGGCCTGGAGGCGGGCCTCGATACCCAGCGACAGCGGATCATCGAGCTGTGCCAGAAATGCGGCGCCCGCGAGGTGCGGCAGGCCAACGACCCCAAGCAGCGGGCCAAGCTCTGGAAGTGCCGCAAGCAGGCATTCGGGGCGGTCGGCCGGCTGAGCCCCAGCTATTGCACGCAAGACGGCGTGGTGCCGCGGACCAAGCTGCCGCACATCCTGCGGACGATCTACGCCATCGGCGAGAAGTACAGCGTGCGGATCGTCAACGTCTTCCACGCCGGCGACGGCAACATCCACCCGATCCTGCTCTTCGACGAGCGCGACGCGGAGCAAGTGAAGCGCGTGCTGGCCGCCAGCGGCGAAATCCTCGACGAGTGCCTGGCCTGCGGCGGCAGCGTGACCGGCGAGCACGGCATCGGCGTGGAAAAGATCGCCTTCATGCACAAGATGTTCACGGAGGATGACCTGAACGTGATGCGGCGACTGCGCGAGGCCTTCAACCCCACCGGCCGGCTCAGCCCGCAGAAGATGCTGCCGACCGCCGGCGGCTGTGGGATGGAAGAGAAGCCGGCCATCGAGCAGAAAACGCCGGGCCGGCGGGCGGCACTCTAGCGTAGCTGCGCGGGGAACTGACAGCTACAACTCCGGGCCCTGACCGCATGAAAGAAAGGGAATCCACGTGTTCTACAAACCCGTGCAATCCGAGCGGTACTTTGAAAGGACGCGCAAGTACGCCGAAATCAATTGGGATTATTTCCCCGGAGTGGTAGATGCGTTTGATCGCAAGATTCGCGGGTGGTATGTCGAGCCCATCGAAGTACTGTTGGAGCGTGGCGTTGATGACAGCATGCGAGAGATGATCCGCAGCCTCGCGAAGAGAGAAGACGGGGGCCACTACTCGTTCGCCGTCACAGCGATGACGTGCTTATTGATCGACATGCTGAGCCAATACGTTGCAGGCAAATTGGAAAGCGGCCGGGATGTCTTCAAGCGCTTTGTCCGAAAACACTTGCCTTGCTACGGCGCAACACTCGAACCGGAGATAAGAACGGCAGACACAAACAAGCCGCTGACAGACGTCGCCGACGTTCTTTATCACGGCTTCCGTTGTGGCATTCTACACCAGGCTCACGCACCACTATATTGTGGCGTCGTGCCGGGCAACGACCCGCCCAAAATCGAGCGGACGAATCATGCGAAGTATGCGGATGCCGCAGATGCTGATTGTCCGGTGGTCGTGATCTGCCCTGAGCATCTCTTTGATGAGGTCATGGCGTTCTTTGACGGCTACCTAAAGCAGCTGAAAGACAAGAGCAGCGCACACAATGACCTTCGTACTAACTTTAAGAAGAAGTTTGCGGACAGTTTTGGCATTGACATTGGCGGATCTGATTTTTCATGCGCGCTGAACGCCACACCTGCTGGTCGCGGCCGTTGCCTCGGCTCCAGTGGCGGCGCTGATGACGCTGCGTCGCGAAATCCGTCAGCCGGTTCTTGCAGTGCGTCGCCGAGGCCAGCAACGGAGAAGCGCACACGTAGCCATCGCCACGAAGAGAATCCCAAACGACGACGGCTCGGGAACTGGCGTGAATGTCGCGGTAACGTTATCGATGTCGTGATGTGCGTACGCCGCGCCGCTGAAAGCGACGAACCCAATTCGACTCTCTTCGAGGTTCTGCCCCGCAATGAAGTAGTCGGAGATGGGAGTAAACGGCGATGCCGTTCCTGCGTCGAAGGTAACCGTGAGGTTTGCGCCTCCCGAGACCCTCAGCAAGTCAATCGTCGCGTGGTGCCATGTCGCATCAGCGAGAGTAAAACCCGGGTTGAACGCCTCAAGCGTGGTGCCGTCGTTGTGAACGGAGATGTGGTTGTCATTCGGCTCGAGGGGATTATTTTGACCCTGCGCGTTGTTGAAGATGTCGAACACCACCGCAAAAACACCGGGGATGTTTGGTTCAAAACCGCCACCGGAAAGATTGGGTACCGCACCGGATACGCCGTGTTGGCTGGTGTTCATAAGATAGAAGCCCAGCCCATCTGCT
>JBGQHD010000522.1:0-4506 GCA_041497795.1 Planctomycetia bacterium | reverse complement strand
TCGACCAGCTCGGCGTCGCCCCGCGGGCATTGCACCGTATCGTGTCGATCTCTTCCGGCAGCCTCGACTCGCTGCCGCACAACGGCTACCTGGTAATGCTCATCCGCAACATCTGCGGCGAGACCCACGGTCGGGCCTACTGGCCCATCTGCGTGACGACCGTTCTGCTGCCCGCCCTGGGTACGGCGGTCGCGATCGCGCTGTTCAAGCGCGTGCCGGCATGGGCTACGATGTAGGAGGGCTGGCGGGCGGGAGGAGGAGCAACGCACATGCGGATCATTTGTGCCAACACGCTGTTGGTGGCTGGCTGGCTTCTCCTTGCATTCATAATTGTTGTTGGCACCGCCAGGGTCTCGCGCGAGGAGTTGGCCGTTCTTCGCGTTTGGGACATTGTGCTTGGATCGGTCTTTCTGCTGGCGTATGTGGTGCGCCGCGCGGGCTCATCGGCCATCGCCAAGAATCGATGGCTCATGCGGTTGAGAGCCGTGCTCATGTGCGCGATGATCGGCGGCGCACTGATGCTATGGCAGGAATATGCATACCAGGCATACCAGCCCTCCCGCGAGTTGCGTGCGTTTAATCAAGTTGCACGGGTTCTTGTCGCGCTCGACGGGTATCGCGATGACCACGGCCCGTATCCGACGACGGAAGAGGGCCTCGCGGTGCTGCTTGCGACGGCTGAGCGACGGTCGGGGCCATACTTGGATGCCGACGCGCTCATCGATCCCTGGGGCAATCCGCTCAATTACAAGAACGCAGACAACGTCATTGCGGTCTGGTCTCTCGGTCCCGACGGCGAAAGCGGAACCGATGACGACATCGCCCTCCCCAAGGCTGTGGAAGCCAAACCTGGCGAACGCGCCTCGCCTCCGCGGGAGTGATCGCCGCAACTTACTGACCGCCGTGTCACGAGGCGACTGGTGTTTCATCGCAGACTCGGCGGTAAGGTTCACGAGATTCGCACACACGTTGCCGGCCTCGAAATACCGTATCAGCGCTGTTTAGGCAGTGCCACATCGACCGTAATGTGCCTCGGAGAAATCACTTCGGTCGGGCGATCCGCGCGCGCCGGACTCCGCAACCGTTACATATACGGAACGAATTGGCACACAAACGGGACAATCCCGCCACACCCGCCGGACATTTGCGACGCCGGCCATTCGCTCTTGTCCCCCGCCGGGGTCGTTGTTAGCATCCCTGTCCTAGCGGTTATCGCGTCGCACGCACCCACGCGAGCTAGCATCAAAAGTAGCCATCTCGCTGGGCGAGATGAACGTCACGCGGAGCGTGACGGCTACGATGAACACGGGGCGTGCAGCTTCCAGCGGAAAGGATTCCCGGAATGCAAGCTAGCCTGGCGCTGCTAGCAGAACTGGTGCACGGCCGCCTGGTGGGGGACGGCCGGGTCGTCGTCTGCGGCGCCGCCCCGCTGGGCGAGGCCGGCCCGGGCGACATCACCTTTCTCGATGCCGCCGGCAAGACAGCGCTCCTCGAACAGTCCGCCGCCGCGGCCGCCGTCGTGCCCAGCGGATTCTCCGGCGCCTCCCACCGTGGGGCAGGCATTCCTGCCTGCCAGGCAGACAAGAATGTCCGCCCCACGATTGAAACGGCCGACGTCCACGAGGCCTTTTCCACAATCCATCGGCACCTGCGTCCGCCTCGCGCGCAGCGGCGAACCGGCGTCAGCCCCGCGGCGTTCGTTAGTCCCAGCGCGCGCATGGCCGGCGACGTGGACGTTCACCCCGTCGCGACCATCGGCGACGACGTGGAGATCGGCGAGGGGAGCACGATTCATTCAGGCGTCCGCATCATGGCCGGCTGCAAGATCGGCCGCCTGGTGACGATCTTCCCCAACGCCGTCCTCTACGAAGACACGGTGATCGGCGACCATGTGATCATTCACGCCGGCGCGGTGCTGGGGGCCTACGGATTCGGCTATCGTTTCGCCGGGGGGCGGCATCAGCTCTCGGCCCAGCTCGGCAACGTGGTCATCGAGCCTTACGTCGAGATCGGCGCCTGCACGACCATCGACCGCGGCACCTACGGCGCGACGCGCGTCCGCGAGGGGACCAAGCTCGATAACCAGGTGATGATCGGCCACAACTGCCAGATCGGCCGGCACAACCTGCTCTGCTCCCAGGTTGGCATTGCCGGCAGCGCCACGACGGGCGACTACGTGGTAATGGCCGGGCAGGGGGGCGTGCGCGACCACGTGCATATCGGCGACGGGGTGCAGTTCGGCGCCCAGTCCGGCGTGATCCGAGACATGCCCCGCGCGGGCAAGTACCTGGGCACGCCCGCGGTCCCAGTTCGCGAACACATGGAGTTGTACGTGCTGCACACCAAACTGCCGGAGATGCGGCAGCAATTGCGGCAGCTCGAGAAGATTGTGGAGGACTTGCAGCGGACTGCGGCCGAACCCAGCCGCGAAGCCGCGTAGAGGATGACGAATGTGGCCCCGACGCATCGACGCGCGGCACGAGTTCGCCTTCGCCCGGCAACCCATTGGGATGCTGGCCGGATGGGGCGACTATCCGCTGCTGATTGCCCGGGCGCTCAAGCGGCAGGGTTACGAGGTTTACTGTTTGGGGATCAAGGGACACACCAGCCAGCAGCTTGCCGAGGTCTGTGACGGCTTCCAATGGAGCGGCATCTGCAAGGTGGGCGCGTGCATCCGCTACTTTCGCCGGCACGGCGTGCGGATGGCGACCATGGCCGGCAAGTATCCCAAGCTCAAGCTGCTGCAACCAAGGGCTTTCCTGAAGAATTTGCCCGATTGGCGGGCCATCCGCCGCTTCGCGCCGCTGATCCTGGCGCGGCGGGGGAACCTGAAAGACGACACGCTGCTGACGGAGCTGCTGGCGGAGTTCGCCCTCGACGGCATCGAGTTCCGGCCGCCGACCGATTTCGTCCCGGAGGTGCTCGTGAAATTCGGACAACTGACGCGCCGCGGGCCCAGCGACAGTCAGCGACAGGACGTCGAGCTGGGCTGGGAGGCGGCCAAAGAGCTGGGCCGGCTGGACATTGGACAGACCGTCGTGGTGAAGAACCGGGCGGTGCTGGCGGTCGAGGCCATCGAGGGGACCGACGAGTGCATCCGCCGGGCCGGGCAGCTTTGCTCCGGCGGCGGCTTCACGGTCGTCAAAGTGGCCAAGCCGCAACAAGACATGCGCTTCGACGTGCCGACCATCGGACGCCACACGCTGGAGAACATCATCCAGTCCGGCGGCCGCGTGCTGGCGGTCGAGGCGGGCAAAACGATCATCGTCAACGAACCGGAGGTCCTGGAGCTGGCCAACCGCCACCGGCTGATCGTCGTCGCCCTCCGCCAAGACGGCCAGTGCGAGCTGCAGGAGCCGGAGACGACGGCGGCGTAGTTGTAGTCGGCACACTCCGTGTGCAGTGTGAAATGACGAATGTCGAAGCACGAATGACGAAGGAATGACGAATGACGAAGGACCAAATGACGAACGCTCCCATCCATCGTCGCGTTCGAGCTTCGTGCTTGGTCGTTCATTCGACATTCGTGCTTCGTCCTTCGTCATTCCACAGCCCTGTCTCCTTCCCGGAGACCCCGTGCGATCCAAGGGAAAGGTAGAAGAACCGGTTGCCGGGCCATTCCCGCGGTTCCGGCAACTCCCGCACCAATCGTCACGTCACGTGATCCCGCCTAGCTGCTCTTGCAGCACGCGGGTCTCCGGGAAGGGGGCAGTTCGTGGGGCAGGCTTCCAGCCTGCCGGCGTGGCACAGGCTTCCAGCCTGTGTGGCAGGCAAGATGCCTAACCCACCGGCATCCTTTCCGGAGCACGGCATGCGCTTACGGCGAAACCACTGGCAGCTCCCGCTGGCCATCGGCGCCCTGGCGGCGTTCCTGGCCACCTACGCCGTCTATTGCCCGAACCGAACGATCAAGTACTCGGTGCTGCCGGTCGAGCCGGGCGTGCTCTACCGTTCGCCGCAGCTCTCGGCCGAGGAACTGGCCGAGGAAATCCATCGCCGCGGGATTAAGACCGTAATCAACCTCGGCTCGAAGGACGCCACCGACGAGCCGGTGTGCCGCGAGCTGGGCGTCAACTACGTCGAATGTCCCGTGGGCGACGTCTGGTGCCTGTGCGGGCAAAAGGCGCCCGGCCAGAAGGAGATGCCTGCCGGACCGTACGACCTGACGCCGCTGTGGAAGCTGATCGACGACCCGGCCTCGCGCCCCGTGCTGATCCACTGCCAAGGCGGCGTCCACCGCACCGGCGTGGTGACGGCCATGTACCGCATCCGCTACCAAGGCTGGCAAGCCGACGACGCGATCACGGAGATGGACCTGTTCGACTTCGACTCGCACAAGGCAAAGTTCGACAACGTGACGGCGTATCTCCGCACGTTCGGCGACGCGGTCCGGCAAGCGAAGGCGGAAGGCCAATCGGAGCGGCGTTGACGACTGTAGGGTGGGCTGTGCCCACCAGCCGTAGGGTGGGCTGTGCCCACCAAAGTTGCCGAGCATTCACGATCAGT
>JBGQHD010000521.1:0-4507 GCA_041497795.1 Planctomycetia bacterium | reverse complement strand
CCCTTTGGCATCGGTCGCCGTCAGGCCCTCGTGATATACTGCCCGGCCGCATCAGGCACCTCGCGCCTAACCCCGCAGGACCGACCATGTCGCATGCTTCTCCCTTGTGCAGCGCCCGCCGCGGCCGATGGGCGTGGCTGGCGCTTCTCGGCGCTCCCCTGTTGGCGCTGGGCGGCTGCGGAAGCGAGCAGGCAGCGCCCCGGGCGGCGGACGAGCATTGGTACGCCCTGTACATGGGGGGCGTGCGGACGGGCCGCGTACACAATCGGAGCGAGGGACAAGAGGAGGAGGGGCGGCAGGTCGTGCAAGTCGAGCAGGAGTTGCACAATAGCATCGATCGCTTCGGCGAACGCTTCGACATGGAACTGAAGCTGCGCAGCGTGGAGCTGCCCGACGGCCAGCTCCTGCGATTCGACATCGGCGGCAAGCTGGGCAGCCAAACGATCCGTCTGTCGGGGCGGGTGACGGACGGGCAGCTCCACGTCGAGGGCGCCGGTTCGCCCGCCGCCATTCCCTGGGACGCCAAGAACGGCGGGTTCCTGGCGGTCGAGCAATCGCTGGAGCGGCAACCGATGCAGCCCGGCGAGAAGCGCACGCTGGCCAAGCTCGCCTGGGTGCCGCCGTTGACCGTCACCGCCGTGAACGTCGAATTGGCCGCGGCCGATAACGAGAAGGTCCGCATTCGCGACGCCGACGTGGACCTGCTGCGGATCACGGAAACGCTGCTGCTTGCGGACGAGAAGGTGAGCGAGGCAACGCACTGGACCGATCCGCAAGGCCGGATCGTCAAATCCGCGACGCCCGCGGCGCAGCAAGAGCTGGTCAAGTGCGCCAAGACCGAGGCCTTGAAGACGCTGGGCGAGCAGCGCTTCGACGCCGGCTTCGCGCTGTCGGTGCGGGTCCAGGACGCGCCGCAGGGCCTGGCCGCCGCCCGCCGCGCGCGGTATCGCGTGCGCGTGAACCACGCCGATCCGGCCAAGGTGTTTGCCCGCGGCGTCTCGCAGCAAATCCGGGCGGTGGACGCCCAGACGATCGAGGTGCTGGTGCGGGCCATCCGGCCCGACACGCCGGGCGTGAGCGACGATTCGCGGCCGAGCCAGGATGATCTTGCGCCCAACAACCAAATCGAAAGCAGCGATGAGGTGATCGTGCAAATGGCGCATTCCACCGCGCCGCAGGAACGCGATCGTTGGAAGCTGGCGCTGGCGCTGGAAAAGCAGGTGCACGACTCGATGAAACGCGGGTCGTATTCGAAGGTCCTGTCCACGGCGGCCGAAGTGGCGCGAACCCTCGAGGGAGATTGCACCGAGCACGCCGTGCTGTTGGCGGGCCTGGCCCGGGCGCGGGGCATCCCCGCCCGCGTGGCCTTGGGCATGATCTACGACGAGCCCCGGCAGGCTTTCCCCTTCCACATGTGGACCGAGGTCTACGTGGCCGACCGCTGGGTGGCGCTGGACGCCACGCGCGGCCAAGGGGGCATCAGCGCCGCCTATCTGAAGCTCACCGACACGAACCTGGCCGGCCAGAGCGGCGGGCTGGCCAGCCTGCTGCGCGTGGCCCAAGTGCTGGGCCAGTTCGAGAAGCTGGAAGTGCTGGAGGCCGAGTGACTTCTTGTGGGGCAGACATTCCTGTCTGCCTGGCGGACATTCCTGTCTGCCCCGCAATGCCCGCGACCACGCAACCCACAGATGAGCAACCACAAAGAACACTAAGGACACGAAGGTCGAAGGGACATCCGACTCTTACTTCGTGCTACCTACTAACCGCCGATTTCTTTGCGCGCCGCGAAGATTTTGACCACGGATAACGCGGATGCCACGGATACGACGAAAAGAATCCGTGTCATCCGCGCTATCCGTGGTCTCGTCGGTTGCGGCTGCGCCGCGCTGGGTCCTTTGTGGTTCATGTAAAGGACCCGCAATCGACGATGCAACTCGATTTTCCGCGCGGATGATTGGCGACGGCCTTGCGGATTTGGTATCCTACGCGGCGCGGCGTCACTTCTCATCTCTTCAGGAACAGGAGGCGCTACCATGTCCGCCATTTACTTGGCCAGTTTGCTGTTGGCGGCCCAGCCCGAGGCCGCGGCTCGTTCTCCGCTCTTCGCCCCGCCGGCGGTGATCCTGCCCGATCGGCCGCTTTCGGCCGCCGAATTGCGGCAGGCGCACTCGGCGGCGATGCGTCAGTCGTATCGGGCCGGAGTCTGGGAATCGGTGCCGGAGCTGGTCAAGGTGATTCGCCTGCTGGAGCAGGACAAGCAGTTGAGGAGCGCGGATCGCGCCGACCTGCGATTCAAGGCCCGCAGCCGGTTGCTGACGCTGGGCGACCAGATCGTCGCCGACGTTCGCCGCGAGCGGACCCGGCAGCGGCAACAAGAGGCGGCCGAGAAGCGCGGGTTCCGCGAGCCGCTCGTGGCGCCGCCCCCCGTGGCGGTGTCGCCCGTGGCGCTCTCTTCCAGGTCGGGAAAACCGTCGGACTATGCCGCGGCCGATGCGCGCAGCCGCTCCGGCGGCCTGGGCGAGGACGAGGGCGAGGCGCTCGTGGAGCTGATCCGCTCGACGATTGCTCCGGATACCTGGGACACCGCCGGCGGCCCCGGCACGATCTACTACTGGAAACAGTGGCAAGTCCTGGTCGTGCGCCAGACGGAAGAAGTCCACTGGCTGATCGGCGGCTTCCGTGGGGCGCTGGGGAAGTAAGTCTGTCACCCTGAGCGCAGCGAAGGTCTCGGACAGCGCCGCGTGAGATTCTTCGCTGCGCTCAGAATGACTTTGGAAACGAATAGAAGCCCGGCTTCTCCGAGAAGCCGGGCTTCTTTTTGCTTGCCGCTCATCACCCGGCTTACTTCGACTTCAATTCCTCGACCATCTTGCGAAACGCCTTCTCGTGGTCGGCGATCGTTCGCTCCGGACCCACCAGCTTGAGGAACAGATTGCCGTCGTCCGTCTCCACGATGGCCGCCAGCAGACGAAAGTTCTTCTGGGGCGACGTGCCGGGCCGCAGGTCCTTGTAGGTGCCCCGGACGTCCACGAAATGCACGGCGCGACCGGAGATCGTCTTCTTCTCGGTCTTGGCCCGCTTCTTCGTGTCGCCCCCGTCGTCCTGCGAGAACTGGCCGTACCAACGCTCGATGTTCTGGTCCACGGAACCGCCGGCCGAGGAAACGGTGAAGCGGCCGTCCGTCTTGTCGTCCTTCGACGCGGGCACGGTGTATTCGTGGGCGATGAAGCTGATGGCCGGCTTCTTGTAGGTCCAGTCCTTGGGCGCGACGATCGTGAGGGGGCCCAGCTTCATCGTCTGCTGGTCCTCGTCGGCGCCCACGGCGGCCGCTGAGGACCCCACGAGACAGACCAAACCGGCCAGGAGCGAGAGCCGCAGCGTCATCGACATGAAATTCACCATGGCGTTGGGAATCGGTATTCTGTAGCTGAACTCGCCAGAGTTCAGGATTTCCGAAGTCTGGCGACTTCGGCTACCAGCTTATCGTAGGTGCAGCACGTAAACCAGCAAGGCGCTGAGGACGACCAGCGCCAGGCAGAGCCCGGCGATGGCCATCACGCGGCGCGTGCTGTCGCCGCGGCGGGAGCCCACCGAGCGCCGCGACGTGCCGAGCGAAGGTGTGGACAGCGAAGACGTGGGAAGCGAGCCGGAAGAGTTGGCCGGGCCAAGCACGGCGAACGGATCGTCCGCGGCGGCCGAGGAAACCCCGATCGCGCCCGTCAGCGCAGCCGCGCCGGGCGGCCCCGCAGCGGCTGGCCCGCCCAGGCTGGGGAAGGTTGCGCCGGCCAGCTTCCAATCGGGCCAGCCTTCGCGCCACACGAGCGAATCGGCCGTGATCCGCCCTTGGGCCATCCACTCGCGCATCGTGTGGGGCTTGGCCGGGCCGTATTGACCGCCGCTGGGCGGGCGCACGTACCAGCTCGCCTCGGGAGCCTCCGCCAGCGGATCGGCGATCGCCGGCCGCACGAGCGCCGTCGGGCCGCCCAGCGCCGGGGCAAAACCGGGGATGGCTCCTAGCGCGCCGAGCGGTTGTGCGGCCACGGGCTGCACAGCACCTACTGGCAGTGCGCCCACTTGACCAGCACCCGGTTGTACAGCGCTGACTTGCACTGTCGCCAATGCCGCGGGCGTGACCGGCGCGGCCGAGGGCAAGCCCTGGCCAGCCGGCGTCACGGGGGCGACGGGGGCCGTCGGGACTCCCACCGCAGGCGCCGCGGCTGGAATTCCGCGCCGCGCTGTGCTGGCTCCCTTGGCCAGATGGCCGGCGTGCATCTCCGCTGAGCCGGCGGAGGGCGCAGTCGCCGTGGCCGCCCCGCCGCGCGAGGCCACGTGGCCGACCGAGTGGACCTTCTCCTCCGAAGCGTCGCCCCGGGCGGCGTCCGTGGCAGCAGCGGTCTTTGCAGTATCCGTCTTGGCCGCCGGAATATCGAACTTGGCCCCGCAGTGCGGGCAGACCCCGCGCTTGCCGGCCAGGAACGCCTTGACGTTGAGCTTGTGCCCGTTGGGG
>JBGQHD010000520.1:0-4519 GCA_041497795.1 Planctomycetia bacterium | reverse complement strand
GGGAGCAGCCGGGCTGCTTTCTCGGGTCGGCGCTGCTTGAATGCGACGCGCGGAGCGGCGATCATTACGTGGATTCTGGCCGTGCGCCTTATGCTCGTCCCGCCCCCCGAATGCCGCTCGCCAAAGGAGAACCTCATGCCACGCTGCTCGTCTCCGGTGTCTCGCGCACGCGCGCTTGCCGCGGCCGCTTGGATTTCTCCACTGTGGCTGGCCGTGCTTTTGCCCACGCTGGGCCGCGGTGACGAACCCAAGGCGAAGGAAAAGCAAGACGGCTGTCTCACAATGTTCAACGGCAAGGACTTCTCCGGCTGGCGGTTCAGCGGCGGCAAGAGCGAGTCGGCCGACGACGCGCCCAACTGGAAGGTCGAAGGCGGGGTCATCCACCTCACTGGCGGCGGCAAGCCGCACCTGGTGACGGACAAGGAATACGCCGACTTCGACATGCGCTTCGAGTGGCGCGGCCTGAAGGCCAAGTACAACAGCGGCTTCTTCATCCGCAGCGGCAAGGCCGTGGGCGCCAACCAGCTCAACCTGGCCTACGGCGACGAGGGCCACTTCATCGGCGGCAAGGTCTCCGGCGCCAAGCCCGTGCCCGACCTGCAAAAGCCGCCCGGCGAGTGGAACGAGTGGCGCGTGCTCGTGCAGGGGGAGAAGGTCAGCTTCTGGTGCAACGGCAAGCTCGCCTGGGAGGCCACCGGCCTGAAGCCCGCCCGCGGCTACATCGGCCTGCAAGCCGAAGGGGCCGCGATGGAGTTCCGCAATTTGCGGATCCGGGAGATCAAGTGAGGCGCGACAATGTCCGCACCTCGTGGGGCACGTTTCATGAACAAAGCGTTCGTTCGCGAGCCGGAGCCGACCCACGAGTTTTGCCCGCGGTGCGGCTCAAAGGGTCTCGCCGTGGGCGAAGAGACGCTGCGGGCGTTTCTCGGGCCGGAGCTGCGGCGCGAGCTGGCCCAGACGGCGTCGTTCTGTCCACTGCCCCGTTGCGAGGTGGCGTACTTCGACGTCCTGGAGCGGACCGTCCTGGTGGCCGCGCTGCGCGCGCCGGTCTATCCGAAGGACCCCGCGGCCCCGATCTGCCCTTGCTTCGGGCTGACGTGCGAGGAGATCGAGCAAGACGTGCGCGAAGGGGTCGTCACGCGGACGCGGGCGGCCGTCGAGCGCGCCAAGTCGGCCGAGGCCCAATGCCTGGTCAAGTCTCCCACGGGCCGATCCTGTCAGGCCGCGGTGCAGGGGTATTACATGAAGCGACGGGGCTCGGGCTGAGGCGACTCAAGCTCGCTGCGGCCGACAACGAACAGCCGAGTGGCTATAATGGCCCGCGTCACGATCAGCGTCCTATGGGGAAAATGTCGGATGAAAGCCTACCGCACCACCCTCACCATCGACGATCCCAGGGAGATCGTACTCAGAGACTTGCCCTTTGATCGAGGGCAATCCGTGGAGATCCTCGTCGTCCCTCAGAACGGTGTGGGCGGCGAGTCGGCCGCCCAACTGCGAGCCTTGTTCCGAGAAACGCAGGCCCTGCCACAAGCCCAGGCCCTGACGGAGGATGACATCGCGGCGGAGGTGGCGGCGTACCGCGCCGGGAAATGAAGGTCATCTTCGACACCAACGTCGTCATCTCGGCCGCATTGAAGGACCGCCTTCCCGAAACGGTCATCCTCTTTGTAGTCGAGCACGCGGACTTTCATTGGGTCGCGTCGCCCGCGATCATCGCGGAGTACAACGAAGTGCTGCGGCGTCCCAAGTTCAAGCTGCCTGAAGCGATCATCCAGCGGTGGCTCGACGCTTTTCAGCAATCCGTGACGGTCGTCGAAGTCGAAAGAACAGTGGATTTCTCCCCGGACCCCAAGGATGCCAAGTTTTTGGCGTGCGCATTGTCGGCGAATGCCAACTATCTCGTCACGGGGGACAAGGACTTCGAGGAGGCTCGGAAGCTCGGCAATACGACGATTCTCTCGGTCTCGCTCTTCAAGGCCTTAGTCTGTGATGAGTGGAATCGCCCCGTGGGCAAAGAACCAGCGAGCGAATGATCGCAAGGTCGAACACGAGCACGAAGGAATTTGTCGTCCGCTGATCGCGCACGGCGCGCCGCATTGACACTGCCTTGAGCGCGTCATAGATTCCTTCCTGGCGGCGCGATGTGTTCCTTGGCGCGGCGCGGCAACACGTGCGAACGAAGGCTTCACAACTCCGAACTCGAGATCTTCCCTTGAGGCGCGCGGTCGCGGCGGCCACTCTCTTCGTGGAAGTCCGGGCCGCGCGAGCCGTGATGCGGCAAGTCGCCGGCCCACGTTGAATTCAGCTCAAAGCATTTCCCATGTCCACGGCGGCTTCTCTTGACCTGTCTCCCGTAGCGAAAGAGCTGGGACTCCGGCCCGCCCAGGTCGAAACCGTCATCGCCTTGTTGGACGAGAAGAACACGGTCCCGTTCATCACCCGCTATCGCAAGGACCAGACGGGCGGACTGGACGAAGAGCAAATCCGGCACATCGAGTCGCGGGTCACCAAGCTGCGGCTGCTCGACCAGCGCAAGGCCACGATCCTGCGATCGATCGACTCGCAAGGCAAGCTGACGCCGGAGTTGGCCCAGCAGATTCAGGCCTGCGATTCGTTCAAGCAGCTCGAAGACCTGTACTTGCCCTTCAAGCCGCAGAAGCAAACGCTGGCTACCGCCGCTCGCGAGCGAGGGCTGGAGCCGCTGGCCGACGAAATCATGGCGGCCGCGACGAGCTGTCAGAACCTCGATGCCCGCGCGGCCGACTTTGTGAACCCCGATCGGCACGTGCCGTCGTTCGGCGAAGCGCTGCTGGGGGCCGGCCATATCATCGCCGAACGGTACGGCGAGCGAGCTGACCTGCGAGCGAAGCTCCGGGCGATCCTCGAACGCACCGGCAAGCTGGTTTCGACCAAGATCGGCGACGATGGCAAGGAGGCCAAGGCGGCCAGGGAAGCCGCCAGGGCCGAGGCCGAGGCGGAGGAAGATGCTTCCACGGAGCAGAGTGCTTCCACGGAGCAGAGTGCTTCCGCGGAGCAGAGTGCTTCCGCGGAGCAGAGTGCTTCCGCGGAGAAGAGTGCTTCCGCGGAGGCCAACCCTTCCTCCGATGCCCAGGCGAACGAGTCCGCGGGCGGCGACGCCGGGGCCGCCGGCCCACCACCCGTCGGCGACACTCAGGCGCAGGGTGTTGACGGTGGCGGTGGAGCTGTGGACGCAGTCCAGCCGACGGCCGCCACGTCGGCGGGCGGCACGCAGCCGGCTGATGCAGCTCCCGGTGCCAACGCTGTGCCCAGCGCCGATGCCGCAACCGCCGCCCGCGGTGTTGCGGCGCCCTCCCCGCCCGCTGAGGCCAGGCGGGCGACGGCCGCCAAGAAGTCGGCCAAAGAGGCCCGCGCCGCCAAGAAGGCCGCCGCCAGGGCCGCCAAAGACAATCGGCTGACGGCCGTGTTCCGTGACTTCTTCCAGTTCTCCGAAGCGCTCAACAGGATTCCGCCCCACCGCGTTCTGGCGATCAACCGCGGCGAGCGGGCCAAGATCCTCCGCGTCAGACTCGAGGCCGATACGGCGGCCCTCGAGCAGGCGGCACAGGAAACGCTCGTGCCCGCGGACCATCCGCACGCCGACTTCCTCCGCGGCTGCGCCCGCGATGCTCTCCACCGGCTGATTCTGCCCAGTCTGGAGCGGGAATTCCGCCGCGAGTTCACCGACCGGGCCGAGGCCAAGGCGGTCGAGGTCTTCGCCCACAACCTGCGCAATCTGCTGCTTCAGCCGCCAATCCGCGGACGGCGCGTGCTGGCGGTCGATCCGGGCTTTCGCAGCGGCTGCAAGATCGTGGCCCTTGATGAGTTCGGCAGCCCGCTGGAAAACGGCGTGGTCAACATCATCGGCAAAGCCAGGGAGGGAGAGCCTGACCCGCGCGAGACCGCCAAGGCCAAGCTGGCCGAGCTGATCACGCGGAACAATTGCAGCGTGGTGGCCGTCGGGAACGGCACCGGCTGCCGCGACACCGAAGCGCTGATCGCCGACCTCATTGTCCAGCAGTTCGCCGACAAGGACGTGGCCTACGTGATCGTCAACGAAGCCGGGGCGAGCGTCTATTCCACCAACCCCATCGGCCGCGAGGAGTTCCCCAACCTCGACGCGACGGTGCGCGGGGCAATCTCCATCGGCCGCCGGCTGCAAGACCCGCTCAGCGAGCTGGTGAAGATCGAGCCGCCGAACATCGGCGTGGGCATGTACCAGCACGACGTCAAGCAGAAGCACCTCCGCTCGTCGCTGGATGCGGTGGTCGAGTCATGCGTGAACTTCGTGGGCGTGAACCTGAATACGGCGAGCGTCTCGCTGCTCAAGTACGTGTCGGGCCTCAACGCGCTCACCGCCCGCCGCGTGTACGAACACCGCGTGCAGCGCGGGCCGTTCACCGCGCGCGAACAGCTCAAGGAAATCGCCGGCCTGGGGGACGCCACGTTCGTGCAGGCGGCCGGCTTCCTGCGGATCACCGACGGCGCCAACCCGCTG
>JBGQHD010000519.1:0-4522 GCA_041497795.1 Planctomycetia bacterium | reverse complement strand
CGCAGCACGCGAACCAGCCAGGCTGCCCTTTGAGTGAAAACACCGAGTTCACCGTGCCAGAGTTCGGACGAAGTCAGCCGCAACGTGCCGACGCTGCGGCCGGCTCGGCCTGTTTTGGGCGTCCGGGGGGTCGCCGGCCCGATCGCAGCTTCGGCGCGCCGCGGTCACGATCCTGCGCGGCCGGTGCGACCGGACCGCGCGCAGGGTCATCGCTCCTACAAACATAGGTTCGTGGGAGCGCGCGAGACCCCTCGGGCGGCGCACGGCAAAGCACCCCGGAGAATGGCAGTCGTTCGTCTCGGGCTGCCTGGAAAGATGGCGCCGAACAAGCCAGAGCGGCTGGGCGGGTTGTATGTCCTTTGCCGCCGGCGCCGTAAAGAGGGACCTCGCGAGGCGCCATCGCCTAAGGCCCAGCGCGGCGTAGCCGCAACCGACGAGACCACGGGCCGCAACCAAATCAAGGTTGTGGCAACCAACCAGAGCCTTCGCCTCGCGCAAAGAAACGGGTCAGTAAATCGGGTTCTTTTGGCCCTATCCGTGTCATCCGCGTTATCCGTGGTCAGATCTTCGCGGCATGCAAAGAGAGCGAAGGTCCGTAGCACGGATTCTTACTGCTGGCCGTCTTCGCTGAGGCCCCAGTAAGTGGTCAGGTTCACGCGGCGAAAATCGGCCTGCCACCGCGGGACCTTGTCGAGCCGGCCCAGGTCGTCGCTGGTCAGCTCGCGCGCGATCGCGTGCTCGCTGCGGAACTCGGCGTCGCGAACCATCTCGCCGGCGCGGTTTTTCGAGAAGGTCGTCAGCCGCACCGACTGGGGGATCAGTTTCCGCTCCGCCAGCCACTCATTGACCGCAAGGCGGGCCAGCAAGGGGGGCCGCCGCAGGGCGTTCAGCCGCGTGGAATGGAACGAGAACACGGCGTATTGGCGGGCAAACTCGTCGTTTGCCGCCGGCGCGGCCTGCACCTGATAACGCATCCACGAGGCGACGAACTCGATCTCGCCTGCCGCCGCGCCGGCCGCCTGTTTGAACCGCGGGTCCACGAGAAAGGCCGACAGGGCGTCGTCGCGAGCAGCGAGCTTCTGCTTCAGCGCCGGCACCAGGGCGTCGATCTGGCCCACGGTGATCTCGGCCCATTGCTCGCGCTGCGGATTGATCAGGGCGAAACGCTCGTTCCCCGGATCGAAAACCAGGGCCTCGGCGGGCTTCTCGATGAAGTCGTAGACCAGGCCGCCGCGAAAGATCGTGGTGTTCTCGCTGGCCGGCTCTTTGGCCCCGGCGGCGAAGACCTTGGTGTGAATGCGGAAGTCGTCAGCCCGCGCGGCACTTGGGGCGGCCACAACAAGCAGTGCCGCCAGCAACAGCGTTGCTGGAGCCGTCGCCACCGGCTGCGAGCGGGCGCGAATCACCGTCCCTGCCGTGGATGCCATCGTGGGAGACTCCCTTCCTTCCAGGATCTGGCCATTTTCGACGGTGCGGACAATAACGACGGGGGCCCCGTGCGTAAACGGGAGTCCGGTCGGCGAAAAAAGCGGTGCGCAAGAAGCCCGGCTTCTGGGAGAAGCCGGGCTTCTGAGCCTTGCGACACTCCGCGGCGCGTCGCCCGCAGATTCTCTACAGTTTGCCTCGTCGGCGCGACGATAACGGCGGCGGCGATGCCCTTTCCCCCCGTTCTCACGGACTACCGCATGGCGTGCTCCCACTGCCGCCGCGAAGTGACGGCCGAGCGATCGGCCGACGCCGCGGAGCCGCGCTGCGCCGCGTGCCAGACCGCCCTTGCGGGAGGAGAAACCCAGTTGCCGCTAGCGGCGGAAGCATCAGCGGCCAATGCGGAATGCGGAACGCGGAATGCGGAGGGCAAGGTGAGTGGTGAGTGGTACTTGGTGAGTGGTCTGCACGACTCACCACTCACCGCTCACCACTCACCTCCGAATCTGGACGATCCCGACCTGGCCGACGACCTGCGGCGGACACGGCGGCTGCTGCGGATCGATGCAGCACACGCGGATCACGAGCCGATGAGCCCGGCGGCCCTCTTGGCCGGCGAGCGGGCCCACCTGGGTCCTGCGAAACGGGGTCGGAAGCCGCGCAGGGCGCGGCGCAAGGCATCCGTCGGCTCGCTGGCCGCGCGGTTCTGGGGCGGGCTGACCTGGCTCGTGGTCTGCGCCGGCGGGATGGCGCTGACCTTCGGCGCCGGACTGCTGGCGTGCGCTCAGCTCCTGCATCGCCAGCTCTGGCAGTCCGGCAGTCTCGCCAGCAGCAGTCTCGCCGGCAGCATCGCGAAACGCGACGACCTGTGGAACTGGGGCTTGCTCACCGCCTTGGCGGGCCAGTTCTTGCTCTTCCTGGGCTTCGCGCTCCGCCGGTCGAGCAGCCGTGTCTCACGGTCGCACGACTCGCCCGTTGGCAAACGCAAATCGTCCGACGCGGAAGCCCCGCCGCCTCAGCACCGGCTCTCTCCCACGGCGCCGCTCTGGTCGCCCCGCTGCGAGGCCGTGCTGGGCTTGTCGCTCGATTCGGTGGATCGCATCTGAGCGGCCAGAGCTTCTTGTGCCGCTCGGCAAGCGGCACCTACTGGCTAGTTGCGGGCCAGGCGGTCCTTCACTGCCTGGATATAGTCGATGGCGATCGCGATCGCCTCGTTGAAGTAGAAGTCGCGCTTGACCACTTCGTCCTTCTTTTTCTTCTCCTTCTTGTCCTTCTCGTCGTCCTCGAACGGGTCCTTATTGTCCACGTCCAGCTCGGCTCGCTGGGCGAGGTAGGCCTTCTCGTTCAAGGGAACGGCCTTGCGGCTCTTGAACTTCTTGTAGCGCTCGATCTGGGCGAGCTGCTTCTGGAAATCGGCCGACTTGGCCCGCCGGGCCTCGGAGGCTTCCTTGAGCCGGCCGATCATGGCCGGGTTCACGTAGTCCACCGGCGTGAAGTCGGCGGCGGGCACGGTGTCGAACTTCAGGGCATAGTCCAGGTCGCTCTCGCCGACGTCCATGTGCGTGGTGATCGACGGCAACTCGATGTCGGACGCCACGCCACGCTCCTGGGTGCTTTGGCCGCTGGGCCGGTAGAACTTCTGGATCGTCAGCTTCAGCGAGCCGAGCTTGGGATCGCGCGCGCCCAGGAAAGAGAACGGCCGGTTCAGATCGACCATCGTCTGCACCGTCCCCTTGCCGTGCGTGGTGTGGTCGCCGACGATCAGGCCGCGGCGATAGTCTTGGATGGCCCCGGCGAAAATCTCGCTGGCGCTGGCGCTGAGCTTGCTGATCAGCACCACCAGCGGCCCCTTCCAGGCCACGCCGCGGTCTTCGTCATCCAGCGATTCCACCTCGCCGTCGGGGTTCTTGACGCGCAGCACCGGGCCCTGGTCGATGAACAGGCCGGTCAGGTTGATCGACTCGGTCAGCGAGCCGCCGCCGTTGCGGCGGAGGTCGAGGATCACGGCGTCCACTTTCTTCGCGCGGAAGTCGGCCAGGATTTTGGCCACGTCGCGCGTCGTGCTCTTATACTCCGGGTCGCCGCGCTTCAGGGCGTCCATGTCCATGTAGAAGCTGGGCAGGTCGATCACGCCCACCTTGACGGAGCCGCCGTCGGGGCCTTTCTCGTCGAAGATTTGGCTCCGCGCGGCGCTGTCCTCCAGCATGATGCGGTCGCGGGTGATGTTGTAGATCGTGCTTTCCGTCTTGCCGGCGGCGATGACTTTCAGCCGCACGATGGTGCCCCGCTTGCCGCGGATCAGCTTCACCACGTCGCGGAGCTTCATGCCCATCGTATCGACCATCTCGCCGCTGGCTCCCTGGCCGACGCCGACGATCTGGTCCTTTTCCTTGAGCCGGCCGTCGCGGTCCGCGGCGCCGCCGGGCACGACGTTGGAGACCACCGTCGCCTCGTCCTGCCAGCTCAACTGGGCGCCGATGCCGTCGAGATTCAGCCGCAGATGGATTTTGAACTCCTCCTCGCTGGCGGCCGACATATAAGTGGAGTGCGGGTCGTAGGCCATCGTCATCGCCGTGAGGAAGATTTCCAGCAGCTCCTCGTTGTCGGTCTGGTGCATCCGCTTGGCGAAGCCGTGGTAGCGCTTCTTGAGCGCCTCGCGGGCCTCGGCGTCGGTCTTCTTCTCGGCCTTGAGTTGCAGCAGGTCGTACTTGATCCGCTTCCGCCAGATTTCGCGGCCCTCGTCGTCGCCCGCGGCGTAGGTGCGGGCGTCGCGGTCGGTGACCATCTCCTCATCGGCGTCGAAGTCGTGCTTGGCGGCGATCCACTCGTCCACGAACTTCAGCCGTTGGTCGATCCGCTTGAGGAACCGATCGAACACCTGGTAGGCGAAGGCCACGTTGCCGCCGTTCTCGCGGGCTAGGTCGTCCAGCTTGGTCTGCATCGGACGGAATTCGTCGATGTCCGCCTGGTTGAAGTACACCTTCATCGGGTCCAGCGACTTGAGGAACGAGTCGAAGCAGCGCTTCGACAGCTCGTCGTCCTGCAACCGGCCCGAGAGGTGCTTCTGGTGCATCAGCCGGGCAATCGTGTAGGAGAT
>JBGQHD010000518.1:0-4531 GCA_041497795.1 Planctomycetia bacterium | reverse complement strand
GGGCCGCGAGATCGTGGTCAGCATCTTGCGGAGGATTTCGATGCGGGCCTCGCGCGATTGCTGCAAGGCGGCGCGGATGATCTCCTCGCTGATGCCGGCAACCTTGAGGTCGAGCTGGATGCCGGTGATGCCGTTTTGCGTGCCGGCGATCTTGAAATCCATGTCGCCGAAGTGGTCCTCATCGCCCATGATGTCGGTGAGCAGCACCCACTTGTCGTCGGTTTCTTTCACCAGGCCGATGGAGATGCCCGCCACGGGGTTAGAGATCGGCACGCCGGCGGCCATCAGGCCCAAGGTGGCCGCGCAGACGCTGGCCATGCTGCTGGAGCCGTTGGACTCGAGGATGTCGGAGATGACGCGGATGGTGTAGGGGAAGGTCTCCGGATCGGGCACGACCGGTCTGACGCTCCGCTCGGCCAGGGCGCCGTGGCCGATCTCGCGCCGGCCCGGCCCGCGGATGGGCTTGACCTCGCCCACCGAGAACGGCGGGAAGTTGTAGTCGAGCATGAACTTCTTGCGGTATTCCTCGAACAGGCCGTCCACGCGCTGCTCGTCGCGCGAGGTGCCCAGCGTCACCGTGACCAGGGCCTGCGTCTCGCCGCGCTGGAAGAGGGCCGAGCCGTGCACGCGAGGCAGCACGTCCACGGCGCACTCGATCGCGCGGACCGTCTTGGTGTCTCGCCCGTCGGCCCGCGTGCCGGCCAGGATCAGGTCGCGCACGGCGTGCTCTTCGAGCTTGTGCCAGGCGCTGCTGAAGGCCATCAGGGGGATGGCCCCTTGGGCCTTCTGGTCGGGGATCAGCTCGCCGAGGGCCTTGGCTTTGACCTCGCGGACGGCGTCGGCGCGGGCCTGCTTGCCGGGCGTCTGCTTGGCGGTCTTCAGCTCGTGGTAGTAGGCGTCGCGCACCCGCTCGTACACGCCGTCGGGCGGCGGGACTTCGTAGTCCTTCTTGACGACGCGGGCCTTTTCGAACAGCTCAATCTGCAGGTCGCACAACTCGCCGATGATGCGGTGCGCCTCGGCCAGGGCCTCGATCATCTGCTCTTCGGGCATTTCGCGGGCGAAGCCTTCGATCATCAGCACGGCTTCCTTCGTGCCGGAGACGATCAGGTCGAGCTCGCTTTCCTCCAGTTCATCCTGGGTGGGGAAGGGAACGAGCTGCCCATCGACCCTTCCCAGCCGGACGGAAGCCAGCGGCCCCTGGAAAGGCAGCTCGGAGAGTCCGACCGACGCGGCGCCGGCGTTCATCGCGAGCACGTCGGAATCCTGCTGGCGGTCGCTGGCCAGCACGAACGCCTGAATCTGCACCTCGTCATGAAACCACTCGGGAAAGAGCGGGCGAATGGGCCGATCCATGAGCCGCGAGGTGAGCGTTTCCTTGATCGTCGGGCGCCCCTCGCGCTTGATGAAGCCGCCGGGGAATTTTCCGGCCGCGGCGGTGCGCTCGCGGTAGTCGCAGGTGAGGGGGAAGAAGTCGATGCCCGGCCGGGGCGGGCCGCTGGCGACCGCGGCCAGCACCACCGTGTCGGCACATTGCACCAGGCAAGCACCGGCCGCCTGCTTGGCCAAAAGACCTGTTTCCATGGCGAAGGTCTTACCGCCAATTTGTTTTTCTACTCGTACTTTCAAGTTAGTCACCTATGGAGATTCTGGGGGTCGATGGTTCGTGGGGCGGGGCGTGGCCGGAAGGCGAGCGTCGAGGCGTAAGCCCGACGTGTACTAGCCGGCGAAGATATCTTACACGTCGGGCTTACGCCTCGACGCTCGCCGGCTTACGCCTCGACGCACGCGCGCAAAGAACAGCGACTGTTCGAGGCCGCCGAGAAACGCGGCAAGAACGGCAGAGGGGAACTGGGGCCGGATACAAACGCCGGGGGCGGAAACGGGCCGAAGGCAGGTGGAACCAGCGCGGGATGCGCCTGACGACTGCTTGCCGAGACCCGAGCTACTTGCGCAGTTCAAGCCGCCGCAACATGCCCACGTAGCGGTCCGGACTGACGCGCTTCAAATAGCTCAGCAATCGACGGCGCCGAGAGACCATCGCCAACAAGCCGCGACGGCTGGCGTAATCCTTCTTGTGCGACTGCATGTGCTCGGTGAGCTGATTGATTCTGGTCGTCAGAATCGCAATTTGCACCTCGGGCGATCCGGTGTCGTTGTCACCGCGCCGGTAGTCGCCAATCACCTGCTGTTTCCGCTCTTTGGTTATCATCCCCGACCGAAAACCCTCCCTTGACTTGCCACAACGGCACAATGCTTTCTGCGCTCTAAGTTCGCTTCTGCGCTGGAGTTCGCTCGTTGGCGAATCGCTTCTCGGCGATTGCTTGTCGCGCCGGCTGCTCTTGTGCTCTGGTTGCTCTTGCTCTGGCGGCCCACCGAGGGCCAACGGCCAGCTCTGGCTCACGCTCCTTACAAAACGAGCCTAGTTTACGTCCAAACTACCACAGTCAAACTGGTTAAGGCGGTAGTCTATCACGGCAGTCGATTATTGCAATGGCAAATGCCGGCGTTGCTGGCGGTGCCCGGGCCGCTGCTGCTCGGCAGAGCGCGCCGCGAAGGTCTTGGCTCGCTATTCCCTGATTTGCCCGCGAATCACGCGAATCGACGCGAATGTCGTTTGCATTCGCGTGATTAGCGGGCGATGACTCGTCTTGGATTCGGCCAGGCCGCGCGGGGATTGGCTCACCCAGTCTTGATGGTCACCGTCTTCACCTCCGTGTAGAGCTGCAGGGCGTATTCGCCCAGCTCGCGGCCCTGGCCGCTCATCTTGTAGCCGCCGAAGGGGGCCGCCGCGTCGAACACGTCGTAGCAATTCACCCACACCGTGCCGGCCCGCAGGCTGTTGGCCAGGCGGTGGGCCTTGGCGATGTCGTTGGTCCACACGGCCGCCGCCAAGCCGAAGCAGGTCTGGTTGCCGCGCTGGATCACTTCGTCGATGCTCTTGAACCGCAGCACGTTCATCACCGGTCCGAAGATCTCGTCGCGGGCGATCCGCATGTCGTCGGTCACGCCGTCGAAGACCGTCGGCTCGATGAAGTAGCCGCGCGAGCCGGTCCGGTTGCCCCCCACCAGCAGCTTGGCCCCCTCGCGCTTGCCCGACTCGATGAAGTCCATGATCCGGTCGCATTGCTCCTGCGAGACCTGCGGACCCTGGTCGGTGGCCGGATCGAACGGGTCGCCGACCTTTTGGCCGCGGGCCTTTTCCACCAGCCGCTCGACGAACTCGTCGTGCACCTTGTCTTCCACGAACAGCCGGCTGCCCGCGCAGCAGCATTGCCCCTGGTTGAAGAACAGGCCGAAGTACGCCCCCTCGATGGCCGCGTCCAGATCGGCGTCGGCGAAGACCACGTTGGGGCTCTTGCCGCCCAGCTCCAGGCTGACCCGCTTCAGATTGCTGCGGGCGGCGGCCTCCATGATGATCTGCCCGGTCGTGTACTCGCCGGTGAAGGCGACCTTATCCACGTCCATGTGGCCGCTGAGGGCGGCGCCGGCCGTGGGGCCGTAGCCGGGCACGACGTTGATGACGCCGTCGGGGAAGCCGGCCTCCTGGGCCAGCTTGGCCACGCGCAGCGCCGTGAGCGGCGTTTGCTCGGCCGGTTTGAGCACCACGGTGCAGCCCATCGCCAGCGCCGGCGCCCACTTCCAGGCCTGCATCAACAGCGGGAAGTTCCAGGGGATGATCTGGCCCACCACGCCCACCGGCTCGTGCCGGGTGTAGCAGAAGTACGGGCCTTCGATCGGGATCGTCTTGCCGTGGACCTTGTCGGTCCAGCCGGCGTAATAGCGGTAGCACTTGATGGTCAGCGGCAGGTCGGCGGCAAGCGCATCGCGATAGGGCTTGCCGTTGTCCAGCGACTCCAGGGCGGCCAGCTCTTCCTGGTGCTTCTCGATCAGATCGGCCAGACGGTGCAGCAGTCGCCCGCGCTCGGCGGCGGTCATCTTCGGCCAGGGGCCTTCCTCGAAGGCCTTGCGGGCGGCTTTGACGGCTAGATCGACGTCGGCCTTGTCCCCTTCGGCGACCTGACAGATCGTCTCGCCGGTGGCCGGGTTGAGCGTGGCGAAGGTCTTGCCGCTGGCGCTGTCTTGCCACTTGCCGTTGATAAAGAGCGGCTGGTCCTTGACCGCGGGCGGCTTCACGGTGCGGGCCTTCGTGGCGGGGGCGGGGGCAGTGGCGGTGGCCATGGCGGTTCCTCCTATTGCGGGACTGGCTTTGCCTGGGATGAATGTCGCTGGCTGATTCTTGCAGACCGAGGGCAACCGCGGCAAGGGTAGGGACGGCTTGGCAATCCGCCCTGCAGCCTACTTGATCGCCACCGGCAGCTTCAGCAGCAGCGGGTCGGTCTTCTCCAGCAGCACGTGGTACGGGATGTCGTTGATCCACACGCGATACGACTCGATGTCCACCGGCGCGATCAGGCTGAACTTTCCCTCGCGGTCCGTGTCGCCGCGGCCGAAGCTCTGCCGGCCGTCGCTGCCACTGACGACCGCTCCGGCCACCGGCTTGCCGTCGCTGTCGATCAGCCGCCCTTCG
>JBGQHD010000517.1:0-4535 GCA_041497795.1 Planctomycetia bacterium | reverse complement strand
GGGTTCACCGAGAAGGCGTTCCGCCGCATGGTGAGCACGCCTCGCTCGCCGCGATACACCTCGCCACGATAGCCGTCTCCACGATTGACTTCGCTGCGCCCCTCGAAGCGCAGCTCGACACCGTTGGCGTAGCGCATCACGAGCGGGCAACGATTCATCGCGCCGGTGTAGTCTTTCGTGAGCGGCTCGACCTCGACCGGGCCGGTGTGGTCCATGCCCAGCGCGAGCTGCGCCATGTCGGCGGAGTGGGCGGCGTGATTGGTCAGCAGGTGCCCGGAGTAGTCGCGCCACATATCCCACCCGCGCCAAGCGAATCGCTCGCTGCCCAGCTCTTCCTTGGCCCACAGCTTGACGTGGTAGGGACGCAGCGGAGTGGGACCACAAAAGAGCTCCCAATCGCCGCCGGCGGGCAGCTTCTCCTCGGGAAGGCCTTTGTAGACGTCCGGGCCGGGATAGTTGTTCAGGGTGATGCTGGAAATCTTGCCCAGCCCGCCTTCGCGGATGAACTTGCAGGCGAACTGGTTCATCTCCATCGTCCGCTGCTGGCTGCCGACCTGCACGACGCGGCCGTGCTTCTTGGCGGCGGCGACCAGCGCCCGCCCTTCTCGAATGGTGACCGAAAGCGGCTTCTCGACGTAGACGTCCAGCCCGGCCTGGCAGGCGAGGATCGCCGCCTGGACATGATGGTGATCGCAGGCCGTGATCATGACCGCGTCGAGCTTGGCTTTATCGATATTGGCTTTGTCGATCGGCTTGCGGTAGTCCTGGAACTTGGCGCACGACTTTGCGTCGGCTGCCCGGAAATCGGCGAGCAAGGCGGCGTACGGGCTGGCAGTCTCCGCCTCGAGCACGAAGTCCATGCGAGGCGCATACCAATCGCAAACGGCCGCAACTCGGCCCTGCGGCGGGACGTTGGCGATCTGATACTTGCCGCGAATGCCGACGCCGATGACGCCGATCTGGATGCGATCGTTCGGCCCCGGCTTGCCCGGCCGGCCCAGCACGCGGGCAGGCACAAAGTACGGCGCGGCAACTGCGACCGCCGCAGTGCCGGTTTTCGCAAGGAAGCCACGACGCGAGATCGCTCGGCGGGGGATCATGCTTCCCTCGGTGGATGGATCAGCGGAGTACCTCTCAGCGGGATACCTCGAGCTTCGGCAACGCCTTCCGCAGGGATTGCACGCCCCCTTCACTCACCTTCGTGTCGGTGAGCCGCAGCGACCGTAGGCTGTTCAGCGACCGCAGGTGCCGCAGGCCGGCGTCGCTGACCGGTGTGTCTTGCAGATTCAGGGCTCGCAAATTGGTCAATCCTCCGAGGTTTTTCAATCCCGCATCGGTAATCGCCGTGCTCTGCAAGTCCAGCGTCTCCAGGTCCTTCAAGCCGGCGAGATGTGCCAGCCCTGCGTCGGTGACCTTCGTCAGCCAGAGAGAAAGTCGTTTGAGCTTCGTCAGCCCCCGCAGGTGCACCAGACCGCGGTCGCCGATCTGCGTCGAGAAGAGGCTCAGGTATTCGAGATTGGTTAAGCCCGCAAGGTCCCGCATTCCCGCATCCGTGATTTCCGTCGTCTCCAGGTTCAGCGACCGGAGAGTCGTCAGACCGCGGAGGCTCGCCAAACTGGCGTCTGTGAGTCCGGTCCCTCAGAGGTTGCATGTGTGGAGATTGCCCACCTCTTTCAAGTGCGGCAAGCAGTCGGCAGGACTGGTGGAACCCGTCAGGATGACGGAGACAGGTGCGCCGGCCTTCTTCGAGCTGACGGTGACCTCGCCGCCCAGCTTCCGGATCGCGGCAATGGCCCGTTCCTGCTCGGTCTGGCGATCCTGGGCCGTCGCCAGTCCGGTCACCAGCGCGCCCGCGCTCAGCAGCATCAGGTACCGCCTCATCGGTTTCCCCTTCGCCAAGATGGCTGCGCGACGACCTGCCCCGGCAAGGGAACTCTTCCGGAGCGAGTCTCGCGCCAGACCGCGCACTGAATATCGGCGACGTGAGCGTCCGATGCAAGGAACAGCTTGCGGAAGACACCGTGGCGTGGTTGCCGCAATGGGCCTCATTCTTTCGCCGCCTGGCGGAGGATTCCCCGCAGCCGCTCGCCGACGACGCGATCTTCGCCCTCCTGGAGCGTGAACACGGAGATCAGGAAACCCTCTTCGCCGGTGCCGTGCACGCGGGCGGTGGCAATCGGCGGATCGCCCTCGGCCAGGCGCTTCTTCATCTCCGCTGGCGTGATGCCCAGCCGCCGCTCGTCCCAGAGGATCAAGAGGTGCGGCACGTGGTTGGCGATCGGCGGCACAATGCGATTGGTCTTGACGGAGGGGATGTCTCGCAGCACCTCTTCGATGACGCCGATCCGGCGCTCCCACTCGCGGAGCTGGGCTGCGTGGTCGAGGTGCACGTAGCGCTCCACGGCGGCCCACATGGCGACCATGTCTTCCTTGCTCACCTTCAGGCCGCGGCCGATGTTGCCGCAGCGGGGCGCCGTGTTGAGCTTGGCGGCTTCGATCAGGTCCTTGCGGCCCAAGAGCAGGCCGGCGTTTTGCGGCCCGCGGAGCCCTTTGCCGCCGCTGAAAACTACCAGGTCGTAGCCGAGCTTGTTGTACTTCCACAGCGCGTCCAGCGGCGGCGTATCGGCCGCCGCATCGAGCAATGTGAGCACCTTGTGCCGGCGGGCCGTTTCGATCCACTCCGCGCGGCTGATCTTGCCCTGCGGCTCGAGATAGTTGTAGGCCATCATCATGGCCGTGCGCGGGCCGATCGCCCGCTCGAGCTCGTCGCGAGTCTCCACGTCCACCAAGCGCACGCCGCAGGCGGTGATCTGGTGATCGTAACAGTCGCGGTGCGACTTCTGCCGGATGACTTCCAGACCCATCTCCGGCGGCAGCGGGAGCCGCGCGACCAGGCTGCGGTCGCGATGCGTCAGGGCGGCGGCCGTGCCGACGAGGATTCCGCCGGCGGCGCCGGTGGTGACCAGCGCTGCTTCCACGCCCAGCAGTTTGGCGATCCGCTCGCCGACCCGGTCTTGCAGCTCGATCAAGTCCACGAAGTGCCGCGAGGCCTCGGTCCAGGCGGCGACGACTTCCGGCGGCATCAGCGAACCGCCTAGCGCCGTGATCGTGCCGGCGGCATTGATGATGCGTTTGACGCCCAGGACCTCGTAGACATTTTGCTTCGCCCCAGCAGGCTGCTCGCCGGCGGCCGCGTCTGCCGGCAAAGGGCCCGCGCCGAGCAAGCCGCCGATGGCCCCGCCGGCGCCGACTCGAAGGATGGTCCGCCGCGTCATGTCCGTTTCATCTGGGGAAGGCATAAGGGTTGTCGCCGTGTTGAGGTTGCTTCACACGTGGCCGCGTCTCTCCGAGACGCGCATGCGAGTCTCGGAGAGACTCGCCCACGTGACGGGTCAGGATAGGACCGCTGGACCATGCGATGCAAGATGCGCGTGGTGCCGCGCGCCGCAAAAACTTTCACCGCGGCAGGTACTTGAGCGGCGGCCCGACAGAGAGCATGATGGTCGTTGTTCGCGGCCGCCTGCCGCGCGATCCTGCCCGCTCGGCCCGCCCAAACCGCATCAGTTCGCATCGCCACCCAGGAGTCGGCCATGACTGCTCGCTTGCTTCGTTACGCTCTGCTCACTCTCGCGCTCGCCGTCTGGGCCGGATCGTCGGCCACCGTGCGTGCGCGCGCCCAGGAGTTGAACACCCCGCCCAAGGACTTTGTCCAGCTCTTCAACGGCAAGGACCTCAGCGGCTGGAAGGGGCTCGTCGAGAGTCCGCCGAAGCGCGCCAAAATGGGCAGCGAGGAGCTGGCCAAGAAACAGAAGGCGGCCGACGAGCGGATGCGCGCTCATTGGGCGGCCGAGGACGGCGTGCTGGTCTTCGACGGCAAAGGCGACTCGATCTGCACGGCGAAAGACTACGCCGATTTCGAGATGTACTGCGACTGGAAGATCAAGAAGGACGGCGACAGCGGCATCTACCTCCGCGGCACGCCGCAGGTGCAGATTTGGGATCCCTCCTCCAAGTCGGCCGGCGGCGTCGGCTCCGGCGGACTGTTCAACAACCAGAAGAACCCCAGCAAACCGCTGGCGGTGGCCGACAACCCGATCGGCGAGTGGAACACGTTCTACATCAAAATGGTCGGCGACCACGTGACCATCAAGCTCAACGGCAAGCTGGTGGTCGATAACACGGTGCTGGAGAACTACTGGGAGCGCGACAAGCCGCTCTATCCCACCGGCCAGATCGAGCTGCAAAACCACGGCAACACGCTCTACTTCCGCAACATCTATGTCCGCGAGATCACGAAGGCCGGCGACGTCAGCAAGATCATCGAGGCCATCCCCACGGTCGCCCGCGCGAAGCCCAAGCAGGCCCGCAAGGTGCTCGTGTACACGCACGCGGCCGGCTTCGTGCACTCGTCGATTCCCTACGGCGCCCGAGCGATGGAGATCATGGGCCGCCGCACGGGGGCCTACGACGCCGTGATCGCCAACGACCCGGCCGTCTTCGACCCGGCCACGCTCAAGGAGTTCGACGCCATTATT
>JBGQHD010000516.1:0-4538 GCA_041497795.1 Planctomycetia bacterium | reverse complement strand
CGCTGGAACTCCGGCCCCCAGTCGAACGGCGGCGCCGTTGGCGCCACCGAGGCTTGTTGCGCTGCTGCCCCCGACGGATCCTCCACGACGGCCGGGCGCGGCCGCCAGGCGTTAACCAACAAGACCGCGGCGGCCGTGCTCGCCGCCAGGGCCGCATAGCGCCAGGCATTGCGGCGACGCTGCACGCCGGCCAGTCGCGCGTAGAGCGCGATCTGCGGCCGGCGCTGCTCGGGCGGCGTGCCGGCTTCTTCTGGTCGGTCGTTCAAGACATCGAGCCAAGACTGCGCCCGCTGGAGTTCTTGCAGCTCGCCGGCACACTCGGGGCATTCCCGCAGGTGAGCGGCCAGGCTCTCCGCCAGCTTGCCCTCCAGCGGCTCGCCGCGCGAGGCATACAGCAGCTCGCCGAAATGATCTCGACAGTCCTGGCAGTTCATGGCGTTTCTCGATCGTGAAGGCCGTGCTTGCGAAGTTCGCCGCGGAGCCGCCCCAGGGCGGCTTGCACGCGCGACTTGACCGTGCTGGGCGGCAGGCCGAGCACCTCGGCAGCTTGCTGGAATGTAAGGTCGCCGTAATGCCGCAGGATCAGCGGCTCGCGCAATTCGTCCGGCAGCGACGCCAGCGCGGCGGAGACGAGCCGGGCGGCTTCGTCGCGCTGGACCTCGTCGCCGGGCGTGCCGCTCGCGGCCGGCTCGATGTTGCTATCGTTCGTCGTGCGAATCCTCCGCTGCCTGCGCCGGGCCGCGTCGCGGGTGACGTTCAGCACGATGCGGTAGAGCAGCGTCGAAAAGGCCCACTGCGGGCGATAGGCCGAGGCCGCGCGGACCACGCGAAGGAACACCTCCTGCCGCAGGTCTTCCACATCGCACCGCGGCCCGGCCAATCGCAACAGCAGTCGCCGCACCGGCAGGTCCCAACGCGTCAACAGCGTCTCCATGGCCGCGGCGTCGCCGCGGCGATAGCGCTCCACCAGCTCGTTGTCGGCGTCGGTTTCCGGCATGGAACGTCTGGTGATCTTGGACGACGCAGGCATTACACGCCCGCCGAGCGGCCGCGGACGAAAGAATCTCGCGGAATCCGTGGGGCACGTTTCCAAACGTGCCCGGTCACGTGGACGAGTCTCTCCGAGACTCGTCATCGCGTCTCGCAGAGACGCGGCCTGGTGTCTGGCCCGCCCATCAACGGGCACGTTTAGAAACGTGCCCCACGGGGCTGGCAGCATCGCTAGCACCGAACCGGGCTTTTCCCAAACGGGCGCGGTCATCATCATAGCCGCTCTCAGCACCCCGGCTGCTGCGGAGCAGCCGGGGTGCTAAGAGCAGACGGCAGTCCAAGGAGGGAGCCTGCGATGCGGCCGCCGCCAAGCATCGAGTTGACGCCCGGCCGCCGGGTCGGCGCCGATCGGCCTTGCTACGTGGTCGCCGAAGTGGGCCAGAACCACAACGGCCGCATCGCGCTGGCCCGGCGGCTGATCGACGGCGTGGCCGAGAGCGGCGCCGACGCTGTGAAGTTCTGCAAACGGCATCTGCCCAGCGAGCTGACGCGCGAGGCCGCGCGACGACCCTACGCCGGCCCGCAGAGCTTCGGCCCCACCTACGGAGAGCATCGCCGCGCGCTGGAACTTTCGCCGGCGCAGCATGCGGAACTCAGAGAGTACGCCCAGGCGGCGCGCTCGTCCGGGCCCAAGCTGACCTACTTCGCCACGGCCTGCGACCCGCGGAGTGTGGACGACCTGGAGGCGATCGGCGCTGCGTTCTACAAGATCGCCAGCCGCGACCTGACCAACCTGCCGCTGCTGGATCACGTGGCCCGCACGGGCAAGCCGGTCGTGCTCTCCTGTGGCATGGATTCGCTGGACGAAATCTCGCAAGCGCTGGACACGGTGCGAATGCACCACGACCAGATCGTGCTGCTGCACTGCACCAGCGCGTACCCCACGCCGTATGAGGACGTGAACCTCCGCGCCATGCAGACGCTGCGGCGCGAATTCGACGTGCTCGTCGGGCTGAGCGATCACAGCGTCGGAGCGGCCGTGCCGCTGGCCGCCGTGGCACTGGGCGCCGTGCTGATCGAAAAGCACGTCACGCTCGGCCGCCGCATGAAGGGGACCGACCATCCGTGCAGCCTCGAGCTGCCCGAGCTGCGCGAGATGGTCCGCGGCATCCGGGCGATCGAGCAAGCCCTGGGCGACGGCGTCAAGCGCGTGCCGGCCTGCGTGACGGCGATCAAGATCAAGCTCGGCCGTTCGGTCGTATCGCGCTGCGAAATCCCCCGTGGCACGCGCGTCACGGAAGAGATGCTGTGCCTGAAGTGCGCCGGCGGCGGCCTGACCTGGTTCGACCGCAAGCGGATCGTCGGCCGAGTGGCCCGCCGCGATATCGAAGTGGACGAAACGCTGACCGCCGCGGACGTGGAGTGACGCGGCAGTCAGCAGTCGGCAGTTAGCAGTCAGCAGTCAGCAGTTAGCAGTCGGAGAGCAGCAGCCATGTCTACTGTCGAACGTCGAACCGCCTAATGTTGGACGTTGGACGTTGAGCGTTGGACGTTCGATGTTCGGCGCTATCGTTCGACGTCTCCTGCCCTCTGCCTTCCCACGACCACCACCGATGCTGACTGCCGACTGCTGACTGCCGACTGCTGACCGCTGCTCTCTGACTCCTGACTGCTGACTCCTGCCCCCTGATTCACGTGCGCATTCGCATCATCATCCAAGCTCGCGTCGGCTCCTCGCGGTTGCCCGGCAAAATCCTGAAGCCGTTGGGCGGACGGCCGCTCTTGGCGCACGTCGTGCGCCGGCTGAGCGCGGTCCGAGAGCATATGACCGACCGGCTGGATGTCACAGTCGCCACGACGCGTGACGCAGCGGACCACCGCACCGAGGCCCTGTGCCGCGAGTTGGGCGTGCGCTGCTTTCGCGGCCAGCGCGACGACGTGCTGGCGCGATACGTGGCTGCGGCGGCGGACTTGGCTGACGACGACGTGCTCATCCGAGCAACGGCCGACAATCCGCTCTATTGCCCTCGCCGGACGGCCCTCCTCGTCGAGCGGCTCTTGGTCGAGGGGAACGATTACACCTGCATTCGGAACCTGTCCTATGTCGTGCCCGAGGTGATGCGCGTCGGGGCGCTGCGGGCGATGGCCGGCCTGGTCGGGGGCGCGGCCGACGCGGACTATTGCCGGGAGCACGTGACGCCGTACTTGCGAGGGCCGTCGCCGTTTCGCGCCGAGCAGCTCCCGCAGGACTGGCAAGGGCTTCGGCCCGACGTGCGGCTGACCGTGGACACGCCGGCCGACTACGAGCGGATGGCCGCACTATTCGCAATGTTCGTCACGAGGCAAGGCAAGATGCCGCTGGAGGACGTGTACCGCCAATGGGACACATGGCAACAATTGGGCGGCGTGAATGCGAAGATCGCCGCGTCGCTGGCCGGCACCTGAGCCAACCGCACGGCTGCGGCTCTAGCGCAGAACGCGCGGCAGGTTCGGCGGATCGGCGATCCTCGGCCGCACCGCTGCGGCGCGAGCACCTCCGCGTGGCCGTGGTGGGCTACGGCTCGATCGGCCAGCGGCACCTGGCAAACCTGGAACAACTCGGCGTGAGGCGCCGGGTTGTCGTGCGCCGCGCGCACGGCGCGAATCCGGCTTTCTCGCCGCCGGCGACCGCCCTGGTCGTTCACGGCGACGACCAAGCCATCGATGCGGGTCTCGACGCCGCCATCATTTGCAACCCCACGCGGCTGCACGTCGCGACCGCTGAGGCGTACCTGGCGGCCGGGGTGCCCGTGCTGATCGAGAAGCCGCTGTGTGCCGTAGGAGATGAAGACGCGGCGGCGCGCCTCGTGGCGACGGCGGCCCGGACGGGCGGCGTGGCCTATTGCCTGCGATATCATCCGGCGTATCGCCTGGCCCACTCGGTGTTGACCTCCCGCCGGCTGGGACGGCTGCTGGCGGCCAAGGCCTGGTTCGAGTCGTACCTGCCCGACTGGCATCCGTGGGAGGACCATCGCCAGTCGTATGCTGCCCGCGCCGACCTGGGCGGCGGCGTGCTGCCCACGCTGGACCACGAAATCGACTTCCTCAACTGGTGCCTGGGCGAACCTGACCGGGTCGTCGGCCAGATCTCCAACAGCCAAACGCTGGGGATCGACGTTCCCGATACGGCGCGAATCGAGATCGCGTACGCCCATGACGTGACGGCCGAGGTCGTGCTCAGTTTCTGCTGCCCCCAGCGGTCGCGCGGCTTCGAGTTCGTCGGCGCTGACGGCGCGCTGCGCTTCGATTGGAACGAGGGCAGCTTGGAACTGGTGTCCGCGGCGGGCGAGCGACAAGCCCTTTGGTCCGAGGGAACGTCTGCGGGCGGGTCTGAACTGAACGCCATGTACCAGGAACTGCTCGATGATTTTCTTCTCGCCGTTCAACGGCGATCTGCCGCTCCGATACCGCTCACAGCGGCACTGACGGCAGGCGGCGGCTGCCGACCGGCAGTCGGGCCGCATTGCGCGAGGGGAGAATGGGGTTGTCTGCGAAGTGGCGGCTGCGCG
>JBGQHD010000515.1:0-4548 GCA_041497795.1 Planctomycetia bacterium | reverse complement strand
GTGCTTTGGCCTATCATTGATCGTGATAGCAGACCGTCCCTGGCAACGGATACAGGTCATGATACCGCACGCGTCTGCAGCAGCCGAGCTTTCAAGAGTCGCACGACGTGCTCGAATTGCTCGAAGGCCCTCACGCTACCCCTTCGCTGGAGTGCTTAACCATGTCACACGTACGTTCCGCACTCCGCATCTGCATCGCGGCGGCGACGTTCGTCCACTGCTTCAGCGCGGCCGTCTTGGCCCAGGCCAAAAAGCCTGCCGACTCCGCCGAAATCCGGCCCTTCCGCATCGCGGTCAAAGACGAGGTGCTCGCGGACCTCAAGGATCGGCTCGCCCGCACGCGGTTGCCCGACCAGATCGAGGGGACCGGCTGGGAGTACGGCGTCGATGCGGCGTACCTCAAGGAGCTGATCGCCTATTGGCGCGACAAGTACGACTGGCGCGAGCAGGAGCGGAAGCTCAACGGCTTCGATCAGTTCACCACCCAGCTCGACGGCATCGAGCTGCACTTCATCCATCAGCGGTCGAAGGAGAAGAACGCCACGCCGCTGGTGATCACGCACGGCTGGCCCGGCTCGGTGTACGAGTTCCATAAGATCATCGGGCCGCTCACCGATCCGGTGGCCCACGGCGGCAAGGCGGAGGATGCGTTTCATGTCGTCTGCCCGTCGCTGCCGGGCTTCGGCTTCTCCAGCAAGCCGCGGGAGCGCGGCTGGAGCAACCAGCGGATGGCTGAGACGATCGCCAAGCTGATGGCCCGCCTGGGCTACACGCGCTACGTGGCCCAAGGGGGCGACTGGGGCGCGGGCATCACGCGCTGGCTGGCGGCCAACGACGGCGCCCACTGCATGGGCGGGCACAGCAACTTCCCCGGCGCCAATCAGCCGACTGACGACCCGATGCGCGGCGTCTCGGCGAAGGAAATCGAGCGGATGCAGGCCCGCATCAAGGAGCTAGGCGACCACCGCGCCTACGGGGCCATCCAGGGCACGCGGCCGCTGACGCTCGGCTACGGCCTGAACGACTCGCCGGCCGGGCTGGCGGCCTGGGTGGTCGATAAGTTCTGGGCCTGGAGCGACCACGGCGGCAACCTGGAGAAGAGCTTCAACAAGGACGAGCTGCTCACGAACGTGATGATCTATTGGGTGACGGAGACGATGCCCTCATCCGTGCGGATCTACTACGAGTCGCAGCACCAGAACCCGCGTCCGCCGTCGATGACCGCCTTCCAGAGCACCGGCAAGCCGGCCCCGATGGGCTTCGCGCTCTTTCCCAAGGAGATCAACGTGCCGCCGCGGGCCTGGGTCGAGCGGCAGATGGGCAGCACGATGATCCACTGGACGGAGATGCCCCGCGGCGGGCACTTCGCGGCGCTGGAGGTGCCGGACTTGCTGGTGGACGACGTGCGGGCCTTCGTCCGCAAGCTGCGGCAAGCGGAAAAGTCGAAATGATTGTGGGCAGGCTTTCTGGCCTGCCTGGCAGAGGAGCTACTGTTTCTTGTTGGAACCTCGCAACGTTTCCATGTGTGCCTTGGTCAGTTCGATCCGAAACGGTTTGTTCGGCTCGTATTCGTCGGCTCGGAAATCCACCAGCACCTTGATTTCCTGGCCGGGCGTTACGAAGACACCGAATTGGCCGTTCGCCTTCCGCGGCACATAGAAGCTCGCCACGCCGTTGGCATCGCTGTTATGGGGCACTGACCAGGCTCTTTCATGCTCAGTTCCTTGCTGAATCAGTCGTCGCACGGGAGCTCCCTCCACCGGCTTGCCATCCGGTCCGACCACGCGGACCTTCACCTCCAGGGCCGGATCAAACTTCAATTCGCCAAAGGCCGCTTCGGCCCCCTCACGAAGGTGGAAGACCTGCTGACGATTGCCAGGCACCCATTTGTCATCGTAGGGACAGGAGAACTCCATCCGGAAACGCACGTCCGCCGGGACCAGAATCGGCTGCGGCTCGTTCAGCTTGAGCCAGTCGACGCGACCGAAGTCGCGTTGCTCCAGGGAATTCGTCGCCGATTCGAACTTCGGGAACCAGGCGGCCTGACCATCCTTGAGCGGTTGCCAGCGTGGCGAGACCGCTAGGTTCCGCCCCGGCACTGGATCGAACATGGGATGCACCCGCAGTCGAGCCGCGGGAAACAGCGGAACGTCTCCCGTGTTGACGCTCGGTCCCTTCTTCAACTGCTCGCGAAAACCGTAGTTGCCCATCGCCAACGGGAGTCGCTGCCGGGCAAAGGCCATCACTCCGTAGAACTTGTGCTCCGGGGTTTGAATCAGCTTGAACCGGCCATCGTCATCGGTCCGCACGATCGCGATGAAGGTGTAGAGCGCCAGCAGCGGCTTCAGCGCGGGGTCACCGATCGCAGGCTTCGCGGGCAGTTTCTCCATTGCCGTCCACTCGTCAGGCGTTACCAAGGCCATGTTGTTGTGACTCGTGGCATTCCAACCCCCCACAAACGCTCCTGCAATCGGCTTGCCGGTGATTCCATCCACGACCCGCCCGCTGTACACGACGGGCGGCGGGACCTTGAACCGCAGTTTTTCGGGGCTGTCTTTGCCAACGCTCAGTGCCTGCCATTCGATCGCTCGTCCGCGTCCGTCGCGGTACATTGCCCGGTAGTCTCCCGCCAATATCAAACCGCCAGCGGAGAGCAGCTTGTGGTCGAGTTTGAGGTCACGGTACCCGACTCCTCCGGCGAGTCCTTCGATGGGCTGGCGGTACGTGAGGGTGATCCATTTCAGTCGCTCGGCGTCTTCGATCAATCCGCCCTCGGGCGCCTCGAATTCAAATCGATGCTTCAGCGTCGCCCGCTTCAGGCGCATCGTGGCCGGCTTGGAGTTGCCGACATATTCCTCTGCGGGAAACAGCGTCGGGTCGTGTGACACCCGGATTTCCAGGTTGTACCTGCTGTTCTCGGGAATCAGTTTTCCGCGTTGCGGTTCGCGGCCGCCCGGAGCGAAGGGGTCAACTTCGCCCGGTTCGCGATTGGGCAGATACAAGCGGAAGCTGCCGTCCTTTGCGGTCACAGCGTTGTGCAATGGGTAGACCGGCTCGATCAGGCCCTCACCAGGCGTCCGCACCGAGGTGCAGCGGATTTCTGCTCCGAAGACCGGCTTGCCGCTTTCGTCAACTACTTTGCCGTTGACCGCCCGCTTTCCGTATTCTGAATCGTGCGTCACCAGCGGCAGACGAGTACGGCTTGCCTTGCCTTCGGATGCCTGCTGCACTTCGTGTTGCGACAGCCGAATCATCGAGATTCCATAATCTGGCTGAACGACTCTGGCCGCCACCCGCGCTGCTTTCGGCAGCGCCGGAAAGGCAAACCCGCCGCCGTCATCGCTGGAGACTTTCGCGTAGGAGGCGGCCGGCAAAGCATCGTCGTCGTCTTTCTCCAGTCGAAAGAACTCCAGTGCGGCCCTGGGGACTGGGTTGCCCGCTGCATCGTGCAGCCAGTGGTTTGGCTTGGGTATGGTCGCCAGTATTTCGGATGCCCGCGCCGCGAGTTGTTTGTTGTCGCTGGTCGTGGCCCGGGTCAACTCACCGGTGGCTGCCCCGCCAATCTCGATCAGGCGACGTTCGGCGTCGGCCTGCTCGGCTGCGGAGTCCGACGCCAAGTTAGAAATCAGTTTCTGAATCGTCTTCAGATCGACCGAGTGCAGTTCTCGGGAATCCTTTTCGGTTGGCTGCGGATCGGCTGCTGAAACGGTGACCGAAGACACGACCAGCCAAAGCAACCATTGGAGTGTCCGGTTCATGGTGTTGCGTGCCTCAAGTCGGGTTGGGTCTCATGTTGCTGACCCATCCTAAACGACAGGCTGCCGCGGCAGCAACGGACCGCCGCCCGCCCGCTGCGCCCCCTGTATTGAGCTGTATCTTGTCGGACTGCAACAGGGCAGTGACCTTCTGCCCCATAAGAAGTCACCACCTCGCTGCGAGTCGCCAACTCGCAGAGCGAGTTGGCCACACTGGATTCTCAACGCGTTGCCGCGCGCCCCGGATTGCCTTTGCCAGCTTTGCGATCTAGGCCGAAGAGCCGGCCGTGCGGGGCTTGCTGGTGGCATTCCATGCAAGACTTGATCTTGCCGGCGGCCGTGACCGTCTTGCCATCCGCGGTCAGGGTGCCGTAGAGCCGGCCGTCGTCGGGGCCGTAAGGCGGACACTCTTGTCCGCCGTTCCGGCCGGCCCGCAATTCCGCTTGTGGGCGGACAAGAGTGTCCGCCTTACTAATCCAGCTCTTCCAGCCACAGCCGGATTTCGTTTTCGTACTCGCTCGCCAGGTCGAACTTCACGAGCTGCCGGTGGAAGCTGGCCGCCCCCTGGTGTTGGAGGTCGGCCTCCTCGGCGCTGGCGAACCGCCGCATCGGGTCCGGCGAGATCAGCGTGCGGCAGAAGTTGAGCAAGAGATCGTTCCGCGCCACGTCTTCTGGCAGCAGGCCGGGCAGGCGGTGGATCAGCGTTCGCTTGGCCTCGAGCAGCTCGCTGAGCGTGGTCTGCTCAGGGAAGGGCGGCTGGCCGGCTAGCATCTCGATCAGCACGTAGCCCAGG
>JBGQHD010000514.1:0-4559 GCA_041497795.1 Planctomycetia bacterium | reverse complement strand
TCTTTGGTGAGCGGCTCGGCGAGTTCCTCGATCAGGTAGTAATCGTTGAGGAAGACGTCCGATCGCCAATAGTCGCCGGCCCGGCCGTCGGACCAGCCGTCGTGCCCCACCAGGCCGACACTCGGCGTCAATTCGACGATCTGCCCCTCGGTGAGATAGGTGAGCTGCGGCAGCTCACGGCAGATGCCGGCCGCTTCGCGGCGCACGGCCGCAATCGAGCCACGATAGAAGTCGTGGTTGCCCAGCACGAAATACACCGGCCACGGCAGCCGCTCGGCCATGCCGCGCAGGCAGGCGGTCAGACGGGGCGATTCGTCAATATCGCCGCCGACGAGAATTGCGTCGGGCTCGGTACGGCGGACAAGATCCTCCAGCGAGAGCAGCGCTTCGGGCGCTAGAAAGTTCAGGTGAATATCGGTCAGCCAGACAACACGTCGCATGGCAAGGCCCATCGCGAGGGGAATGCGATCATTATTCCGCGCGATGTGGGTTTTGCCGAGACGCAAGCGGCGCGAAAGAAGCCCGGCTTCTTGGAGAAGCCGGGCTTCTGGGGAATTCACTCGTTCGGCGGCCGGCTGGCTGAACCGCGTGCCACGTCCTTCTTCCGCACGTCGTAGCAGAACAGCAAGTCTTGCGAACGCAGATAGAGCTTGCCGTCGCAGATGACCGGATGCGACCAACTGTTCTGGTCCGGCTCGGGGATCTTGAACTTCCCCTTTTCCTTGTACCCGCTGGGCGTGGCCTCGATCAGGGCCATGAGACCATTCTGATAGCGGAAATACAGGTGCCCATCGGCGAACGTGACGGCCGCCGAGCCGCTGCCGGGTCCGCGGCCCTGCGACCAAGCCACTTTGCCGGTCTTGAGGTTCACGCAGATCGGGAAACCGTTGTTATGGCCATTGCCGAAATAGACGTAGTCGCCCACCAGGATCATGCCGCCGTGGTGGTTCTGCGCTTTGTCGCCGGGCAGGAAGTACACCTCGTCGGCCCGGACGCGGCCGGCCGAGGCAGTCAGCTTCAAGAGGGCGGCCCCCGTGCCGTAGCCGCTGGAGCAGAAGACGAGATTATCCTTCACGATCGGCGTGGGGATGTTGGCCGTGCCGTTGGCGATCTTCGTGTAGTTCCACAGCAATTTGCCGTCTTTTGCCGCCACGCCGATCAGGCCGCGCCCCATGAGCTGGACGTATTGCCGGATGCCGCCGACCTGGGCCACGACGATCGACGAATAGCCGGCACCGCCGGCGCCGTCCGGCACGGCGGCTCTCCAGATCGTCTTGCCGGTCTTCTTGTCCAAAGCCGCGATGGCCGCGTCTTTGGAGCCCGGCGTGCAGATCAGGCGGTCGCCGTCCACGAGCGGCGACTCGGAGTATCCCCAACCGGACATCATCCGCCCGCCGAAGTCCTTGGAGAAGCTCTTCCGCCACTTTTCTTCGCCCGTATCGGCGTCCACGCAGACGAAGTCGCCGTCCCTGCTCAGCGCGTACACCAGGCCGTCGTCGTACGTCGGCGTGCAGTTCGGATCGCCGCCGCCGCCAACGTGGGTGGTCCACAGGGTCTTGCCCTCCATATCGAGGGCCGTCACCGTCGTGCCGCCCCGCTGGGAGCCCATGGTGAAGATCTTGCCCTTGGCGATCACCAGGCTGGAGTAGCCACCGCCCAGGCCCTTGGTTTTCCACACCAGCGGCGGGCCGTCTTCGTCCCAAGAGGCGAGCAGCCCTGTCTCTTTCGACACGCCATCGCGATTGGGCCCGCGCCACTGCGGCCAATCCGCCGCCACCAGCGCCTGCGCCAGGCCCAGGACGAGGATGATCGAGAGACTACGCGGAACGGCAAGGCGGGTCATGGGAACGCTCCGGGGAGGGAAACTCGCGGGGAACAACGGCCGGACCTGTCACGGCACGTGGCCGCGTCTCTTCCGAGACGCCAGCGCGAGTCTCGGAGAGACTCGCCCACGTGACGGCATGATCCCGGCCGTGTTCGGCAGGACTTGTGACTCTACTGACTGGCTGGGCGAATGACAAGATAAACGCACGAAAACAGGCCGCGCGACACTTCAAAGAGTGTTTGATTGGAATCGCCCATGGGTTACACCGAAGCGAACGTGGGGCGGGCATTCCTGCCTGCCTGGCAGACAGGAATGTCTACCCCACATGAATCGCCCGCGACGGACGTGTAAACTGAGCACTGGCATTGCTCCTTTGACCCCCGGTGGTGTTTGGTCTGCTCCTATGGCCGATCTCTTGACGAAGTGCTCCGTCTGCCAGGCCTTGCTCGACGAGGAGGACCTGTTCTGTTCCAACTGCGGCACGGAAAACGCCGGCCTCGCCGCGTCGCAGGGACAGAAGCCGCAGGCAGCCGCCAGCGCGGTGACGCAGGCCTTTCAGTGTGCCGGCTGCGGCGCGTCGATGAGCTATAGCGCCCAGGAAGGCCGCCTGGCCTGCCCGTTCTGTGCCTCGACCGAGCTCGTCGAGAAGAAAGACTCCCGTTCGCTCGCCCCCAGCCGCGTCGTGCCCATGGTGCTGGACCACGATGCGGCCGTGCAGGGCCTGCGGGCCTGGCTCGGCCGTGGGTTCTGGCGGCCCGGCGACCTGTCGCAGCAGGCCAGCATCGAGTTGATGAAGCCGGTCTACGTGCCGTATTGGGTGTTCGCCGGCCAAACCCACACCTACTGGACGGCCGACACCAGCCAAACGCCCTCCGGCGCGCGGGGGGACTGGTTTCCCCTGGCGGGCCAGCACGAGGGGCAATACGACGGCGTGCTGGTGGGGGCGAGCGCCGCGTTGACGCCGGCGGAGATGCTGCAAATCTGCCCGTTCGACTTGTCGCCCGCCGTGCCGCCCGACCAGATCGATTTCCGCCGCGCGGCCCAGGAGCAGTTCGCCGTGCCGCGGAAGTATGCCCGGCCGCTCGCCCGTCAGCGGCTCGAGGACCTGGAGCGCGAGGCCTGCGACGTGGCCTACATCCCCGGCAACAGCCGCCACGTTAAGGTCAACGTCAAAGTCGAAGGCATGACCAGCGAGCCGGTGCTGCTGCCCGCTTGGATCATGGCCTACCGCTACAAGGACGAAGTGTATCGCTTCCTCGTAAACGGCCAGAACGGCCGAGCCACCGGAAACGCGCCGCTCTCGTGGTTCAAGATTTCGGCGGCCATCGGCATCGCGGCGCTGATCGTGATTCTGGTGCTGCTCCTCATGGCGGGCAGGTGACCGGAGCAGCGGCTAATACTGATTCTCTTGCAGCTTGAAGCGGACGTCGACGTTGCTGGACTGCGCCTGCAGGCTGTTGGGCGTCATGAGCTGCACGTAGACCTTGTACTCGATGCGGTCGTTGATGAAGCGCACGTTGCCGTCGCAGAAGGCCACGTTCACGCCGCCGCCGTGGTTGCTCGACGGGCGAGCGTAGTTGTAATTCGTGGCGATTTGATCGAACAGCGAGGGGTTGATCGCGCTGTTTCGCCCGTTGATCGAGTGGGCGGCCCAGGTCCCGGCGGGGTTATCGGCCACGTCCCACCAGGCGAACTCCACCTGCCAGCCCTTGCTGTCCGTGGGCAGGGCGTCGATCGCGTGCGCGGAATACCAGACATTCCAATCACCCGCGTCTAAGTTCTCGCTGAGCATCAGCGTCGTGCCCAGGCCGTCGTTGTTCGTGACGGACGAGGAAGACATGCCGCCGAATTCGAAGAACACTCCGTGGGCCTTGTTGCCTTGCTCGAGCGTACCCGCAGCGACGACCTTGCCCGCGTTGAACACGTAGTAGAGCGGCGAAGGATTCTGGGACGGCACCTGCGGGTCGCTGGGACAAATCAGGATTTCCAAGTAGTTGCCGGCGGGATTGCCGGCCGCATCGAAGTCGGGAATCCTTTCGTTCAGCCCCATGGGATCGAGGACCGCATCGTAGTCGAAGGGCTTGTAGCGATTGTAGAGATTCCCCTGCCCCAGCTCGGGGAGCACCTCGTAGATCAGCGGCCGCTCCACGAAATTGTTCGCGCGGACGTACTTGTTGCCGAAGATCGCCGGGTAGCGGTTCTTCTTGGATTCGTACTGCATGACGGCCAACGCCAAGTTGCGCAGGTTGTTGCCGCACACGGTCGTGCGGCCGCGCTCGCGGGCCGCGTTGACCGCCGGAAACAAGAGCGCCATCAGCATGCCGATGATGGCGATGACCACCAGCAACTCGACCAGCGTGAAGGCGGTGGGGCGGCGGGGTTGACGAATTTTCATGTTCCATCTTCCTTTCGTTGAAGTAGCAGGCCGTCCAGTTCGGGCTGGCTGGTTGACGTTGGTTAAAGCCAGTTTCATGACCCCCTCTTCCCGTCAGGAAAGAGGGCCGGGGTGAGGAATCGTCGGTCATTGTCGTTTGCGGTCGTGACGAGGACGTGTGAGGTTCATCAAAGTGGTGTGTGCCTCATTCGCTATTTCCCGATCCGCAGATGCCGCAACAGGCCGTGCATCTGCATCCCGCCGCCGACGGCGAACATCTGCTTGATCCGCACGTCGGGGTGAATCTTGAGATACGTCTCCAGCGTCCGCTGAATCTCCGACAAAAACTCCTCGCGGACG
>JBGQHD010000513.1:0-4565 GCA_041497795.1 Planctomycetia bacterium | reverse complement strand
TGTGGATCCCTTCAGTCTTGGCTGCGCCTACGCCGCGCTAACTAGCACGCGAGCCGCGTGCTCCACTTGACCGGTCCCCGTCCTCCCGGTAGATACGGCCGGATTTTTCGGCACTTCCGGCGCTCGCGGCGCGCTCGTCGCTAGCGAATCGTCTGCCGTCGGCCTCGTTGCCAGGGCCGGCGAACGTACCCTTGTCAGAGGGTGCTTGCGGCGCGCCGGAACGGTCCCTTCGACCCTGCGATCGCCTGGGAGCTTCGGATTGACCTCGGCTGCCCAACCCACTGAATTGCCCCCGTCCGCGCTGCCGGGCCCACTGGGTCGCTTGCGTGCGCTGGTCGGCGGCGCTCCGCGCAAGGCGGGCCAGGCGCTGAAGCGACTCCCCGGCCGCGTGCGGCGCGAGCCGCGGTTGCGGCTGGTATTTCTCTTCGTGCTGCTGCTGACGCCACTTCCCGTCTACTGTCTGTGGGTCGTCATCACGCGGCCGGAGCCGCCCAAGGCCACCTTGGCCAGTGCCCTGGCGGCGCTCGATGCCGACGACGACCCGCTGGCGACCTACCACGCCACGCGGCTGTTCGAGGCCGAAGTCTACGCCCCGTGGAACCAAGGCGGCCCGGCCTATGTGCTGGGCATCCTGGCCGCGCGGCGGGGCGACAACGCCAGCGGGGCCAGGCAGCACGATTATTGGTCGCTGGCTGTCAGTTATCTGCGCGATGCCCGGCACCAGGGGTTCCCCCCGGGGCGCGAGGCGCACGGCTTGTTCACGCTCGGTGAGACGCTTACCAAGCTCGGCCGGCACGCTGACAGCATCGATCCGCTGCGCGAAGCGCTGGCGGCGACGCGACAGGCCGGCGCGAGCGAGAAACCCGAGCATCCCGCCGCCGCAGATCCCGCGGTGCAGCCAGCCGAAGCCGAAAACGCCGCAGGCGCGGAGCACCAGCCGTCGGCCGCGCAAATCCATCGCCTGCTTTGCACGGCGTATCAGCGATTGCCTGTGCCTCGGCTGACCGAGGCGCTGGAGCAGAACGCTCAGTATCTCGGCGAGAGCCACCTGTCCCAAGGCCAGCGCGAGGCCGCGCTGCTCGAGCAGGCCCAGATCCATTTCGAGCTGGACCAGCCGCAGGCGTGCCGCGAGGCGCTGGCGAAGGTCCCCTCGATCGCGGAGAATCGCCGCCACGTGCTGTTGTTGGAGGCCCAACTGCTGCTCCGCGAAGCGAGGAACCTGCGCGAGGCGCCGGCGGGCGACGCGCATCACTCCGATCGCGGCAAGGAATCTCCCAAATCCCTGTCGGGGACCGCGCCCTCTGCCGAGGGCGACGTTGCCAACACGCCGCCAACGCCGCCAGCGCCCAGCGCTGCCGCGCTCGACAAGTACCGCGAGGCCCTGGCCGCGCTCGACGCCTCCTGCCGCCAACACTCGCTGATCGACGAACCGCCGCTCGATGCGCTGTATCTGATGGGCGTCTGCCGGTTGGAGATGGGAGACGACACGGCGGCCTATCAGGCTTTTCGGGAGGTCGCTCGGCGCGGCTCGCGCGAGCCGGCCGTCGCCGCCGCCGAGCTGCGGCGGGCCGAACTGCTGCTCGAGCAAGGGCAGCCGACCGACGCCGTGCTCGCACTGCAAGGATCGCTGCGGCTCGCTCGGCCTGAGGAAGAATATGAGAATCCCTGGCTGCCGCTGACGAAGTTTCGCGCCCGCGTCGCGGCATTCCATGCGCGACTGCTGAAGTCCGACGAGCTCGGCCTGGCCGTGCGGCTGGCCAAGCTCGCCTATCCGCTGTTCCCGCGCGAACAGCAGATCCGGCTGCTGGCCGAAACGCATCGCGCCTGTGCTCAGCGGTTGGAAGAGAAAGGCCAGGCTCGCCGCGGCGACGAGCCGGCCGACACGGGGCAAAAGGCGGCCCGCGAGCATCACCGCCGCGCGGCCGAGGTGTTCTGCCGTCTGGCCCGGCTGGAGTTCGCCACCCCGCGCTATCCCGAGCACCTTTGGTCCGCCGCCCAGAGCTATCAAGCGGCCGGCGACCTGGCCCAGGCCGAGACGGTGCTGCGGGCTTACCTGACGCACGACGTCTCGCCGCAAGAACGGCCGCAGGCGCAGTTGCGATTGGCCCAAATCCAATTGGCCCGCGGCAAGCCGCGCGAGGCGGCCGCCACGCTGCGCGAGTGCCGGGACCGGTTTGGGCAGGATCCGGTCGTCTACTCGGCCCGCCTGCTGGCCGGCGAAGCATACCTGCAACTCGAGGACCTGGACGAGGCGCTGCGGGCCCTGCGGGAGAACTTGGGCAGCGACCTCTCGCCCGCCAGCGGCGAATGGCGCGATTCGATCTTCGCGCTGGGGCGGCTGCATTCCCTGCGGAAGGAGTGGCCGCAGGTAGTCAAGGTCTTAGAAGAGGCGCTGGCCCGCTATCCCGCCGCGAAGCAGGCGATCCCGTCGCGGTACCTGGTCGCCGACGCCTACCTGCGGATGGCCAAGGAGCACGGCCAAAAGAGCCACGGCCCCAACGAAGAGCAGCGGCGTCAGCACGAGCGAGAGCGCCAGCACGATCTCGAAGCGGCCCTGGCCCAGTTACAGCAGTTGGCCGAGACGGGCCGCACGCTGCGAGATCAGGAGCTGGACGCGCTCGACCGCTCGACGCTCCGCAACGCGCGGTTCGCCCACATGACCACCCTGCTGGAGCTGGGCCGGCAGGAAGAGGCGGTGCGGGCCTGCGCGGCACTCATCAATCGCTACCCGGACGCGCCGGAAGTGCTGGAGGCCTATGCCCGCATGGTCGGCGGCCTGCGCCGGCTCAAACGGGCCGACGAGGCCCGCGCCGCCGTAGCCCAAGCCCGCGCCGTGCTCGACAAGCTGCCCGAGGACGCCTCGTTCGCCAATACGACCAACAAGACCAGGGAAGAGTGGCGGAAGTATTTGGAGTGGCTGGCTAAGGAGTAAGCGGCCAAAACCAAAAGGCATCCCGTCGTGCTCGTGCTCGTTCTCGTGCTCGATACCGCGTCGCTTACGAGCACGAGCAGGAGCACGAGAACGAGAACGAATAACGCGATCAACGGAGTGACATGACCACGCTCACACTCACCACCGACACGCTCACCGAACTCATCGACCGCCGGCACGATTGCCTGCGCGAGCTGCTCGGCCTTACGCGGCAACAGCACGAGCTGGCTGCGGCGGGCGACGTGGACGGCCTATTGGCGATCTTGGGCCGCAAGCAACCGTATCTCGAGGCTCTGCAGCACATCGCCGCGGCATTGAAGCCCTTTCGCGACGATGACGCCGAGCAACGCGTCTGGACCGATCCGTCACACCGTGCCCGTTGCCAACGCCTCTGGGACGAGTGCGCCACGATGTACGACGAGATCGTGAGCCTGGAGCGGGCGAGCGAGACGGTATTGCGCGAGCGGCGCGACCAGGTCGGCTGGCAATTGCACGCCAGCCATTCGACCCATCAAGTGCACCGGGCATATCTGCACGGAACCGAGCCCTCGGCCGACCAAACCGGCGGCCAACTCGACCTCACGGAGGCCTAGGAACATGACTGAATCTACGGACGCAGCGGCGACTGAGAACACGCCGCAGGGCGACATGCACGGCATCACCGCCAACGACATTGCCGTCAACGACGCCGCCGAAGCCGAAGTGGCCCTGCTGCTAGGCTCCTGGCACTCGGCTGCGGAGCGCCTGGAAGCGTCGCACCGGGCGAAGTGCGACGAAGCGTGCGCTCTCCGCGCACAAGTCCGCCGGCTGCGCGAGGAGCTGGCCGTCAAAAACGCCGAGCTTGCCCAGCGGCATCGCTTGTCGGATTTCGGCGCCACGGTCGCCCGCGTCGCGCGAGAGATGCAGGAGCGGGTCCAGAGCGTCCGTCATCACCTCGACTTGCTCCAGCGGCGGCTGGTGAACGACGACAGCGGCCGCAACCTGGCCAGTAAGCTGACCACCGACCTGACCGCCTGGGAGGCCGGGCTGCACGACCTGATCGGCTTTGCCTTCGAGGGGCAGCCCGAGACCGATCTGCTGTCGGTCCGCGACTTGGTAGACGGCGCGCGGTCGGCGCTGACGCATCAGCTCACGCAGCGGGCGGTACATATCGTGGTCGATGTGCCCGAGGAGACCCGCACGACCGGCGACCAGCAGCTTCTGCAGCGGGCCATCATCAACGTGGTCTTGCAGGCGCTCGACCGCGTGCCGCATGGGGGCGAGGTGGTGGTGGCGGCGACCGAAGGGAAAGAGGCCACCGAGGTGGAGGTCGCCTACGGCAGCCCGCCGACCAATGACAAACCGTCGCCCAGCGGCAGCCGGACGGATGCCAAGCCGCACGCCGACCAGGCAGCCGCCGTCCTTCGCTGGGCGGTTGTGCACCACATCCTCCAGCAACACGGCGGCGAGGCCCTGACCAAGGGAGATGACCACGGCGGCACGTCGTACGTGTTGCGGATTCCGCATGAGCCACGTTCGTAGTGCGGGCTTTAGCCGTCGAGCGCGCAATCACGTGACGGGGTCGGGAGTCAATTTAGTGACCACCAGACGTTTTTTTTTACAAGTAGTTACTAACCAAAATTAAAACCCACCC
>JBGQHD010000512.1:0-4569 GCA_041497795.1 Planctomycetia bacterium | reverse complement strand
GATTGGATTGCACAGGCGAAGCGCTCGCCCGTACCGAGTCGCTCGGCGACCCAGTAGACGGGCGATCGTGGAGGATGCTGACCGCCCCGTTCGCGGGGTGTTGATTCTCCGTAGGCCACCACGACGTTCTCGAGGTTTCCGAGCAGGGCCAACGGAATGTTGCTGAATGTTCGGCCTTGTTTCTTATGGCAGCGCAGGCCGTACTCCCCCTTCGGGTGAGCGAGTTGGCGCTCGACCATGCAGTTGAAGGCTTCGAGCAGTTGATCCAAGCCGCCGGTCTCTGGTTCCAGAACACGCAAAGCGGCGACCGCGGCCTCCACCGTCGAGAGCGATGTGGCCGTGGGCTCCCGACGAATGCGGTAACGGCCAGGCGATGCGGGGGTAAGTCGATACCGAGGCAAGCCGCGTAATGCCGCGATGTCGCGCACCAACGTTTTTGCATGGTGCCAGGTGCCATCGACGATCACGAGCTGTTTGGGCCGCTGATCCAATGGCAAGTCCGAAATCAATTGGGCTTCCGGTCCCGGGTACAGCAGGCCCGCGCTCGGTTTAAGTCGAAGTCTGGCAGCCAAGTCTCGGGTGTGATCGACGAGGAGGCGCGAGTTCCTCAGCGCCCTCTGCACCATGCGTGCGGTGTTGAAAGGATGAAAACGCTCACGCATGTGCTGCAAGATCAACACTTCCGTCCGGTTTGCGATGCTGGGAATTGCGGCGCAGAAACAATCGCTTTTCGGTCGGAAGCAACCGTAACATCGTTCTCTTTGAACGCTGCCTACGGTGCGATCCTCGGTTGGTAGCGTTCGCATTCCATGATCTGCCATGCATACCGCATCCTGGCCCACGCGTTACGCCAGAACTGTGAGAAGTCGTACCCGCCGGCGCGCAGTGCCCGTCGATGTCCGAGCCAGACCGCAATCGTGATCGCAGCAAACATCGCGCGATGGATCGCCATGGTGAGCACCAGCAGCCATGTGCCACGTCGCCGATGAAGGATGGCCAATCGCTCGCACTGGAAACGAATATGTGCCACTTCGTCAGCCAAGATTTGCTCACAAATGCGACTCAGAACCACCGATCCCGTCGCCTTGCGAATGGCGTCATAGTAAACCATCGCGTGGGTCTCGACCATAACAACTGGCGTTGCCCAGACCTCCATACTCGGCAAGGCGTAACGCAGCGCCCGGAACAGGGAGTCGCCCCAGTCCGACTTCGCACGCTCAACTTCCGCGAGGTCGAGGAACCTCCCTAAGTTGTTCCCGTGCCGTTGTTCCTCCACGATGAACAGGCGAATGGCTTCCACAAAATCGGGATCACCGACCTTGGACGCGTAGTTCCGAGCGGCCAAGAGCAAGTGGGAGCCATCCGATGTCTCACCCAACTGCCATCCACGAAGGGAAGAGGCGATCGCCGTCAACTCGCTGGCCGACAACCCCGCACCCAGTTCCCAGGGGATTGCTCGCTGACGGCTCGCATTCTCCCGGAAATACTTCACCCACTCCAGGGACTGGGTGATCGCGAGAAGCCTCACGGCGGTTTGTGACTTCTCCGACTGCGGCGCCGAGCGACCAGCATCACGCGACGGAGCCTCGCTCATCTCGTTGGGGAGCAACAGGGAACGCATGGCCGACTCCTTACTTTGTAGTGCAAAGTAAACGGGCAAAAAAAAGACAGCTCACGCCTGCGAAGGCAGTAGGCGGGGATGCGCTCTTCTCGGGCTCGTCTTGGCAGCCGCAGCCGCCTCGGCGACGACGCGCTCCAACTCCGCCAGGTATTCCAAGAATTGCGCGCGGCCGGCCGCCGTCACGTGGCAGACGGTCTTCACGCGGCCGCGACCGTGCTCCTTGCGGATTTCAACCAGGCCCGCCTCGTGCAAAACGTCGAGATGGCGGTTCAAGTTGCCATCCGTCAGGTCGCACAGATCCTTGAGGTCGGTGAAGGCCAATCCGTCCGGGCGGGCCACCAGCGAGGTCATGATCCCCAGACGGGCCCTTTCGTGAATGACGCGGTCCAGCCCGGAGTAGGCAAACTTGCCGGACTCCAAGGAGGACGGCGGACGGCTACGCCTGCCCATGTTGCCCCTCCAATGCCTGATAGAGCACTGCTGCGGTCAACAGTTGGCCGACGCCAAACGTGCCTGCCATCGCCAACGGGCTAAAGGCGTGTTCGCCGCGGGCCAGCGCGATACAAACGGTGCCCGCGGCCATGTAATAAACGGCCACGCTGAGCGTCAGCGGCGTCAATTGGCGCCACGACGCGAACACGCCCAGGCTGAAGACGATCGCCCAGAGGCCTGGGAGCGCTGCGGCTGCTTCCGGCAGATGCTGGGCGATCGCCCAGGTGCCTGCCGCGCCTGCGACCACGCACGGAGCGAATTGCTCGACTGCCCGCAAGGTTTGTTCTCGGGCCAACGGCGAATCAGTCCTCAGCCAACGCAACGTCAACTCGGTAGCCACCATCGCCACGCTCGCAGCCGCCACGCCGATCCACAAGGCGAGATACCTGCCGACCTCGTTCCGCGGGTCCGGAACCACCAGAGGCTGCAGCGCCGCGACCGCCAAAGCCAAGAGCCCCGTGCAACCGACGGTGGCGGCCTTATATCCGCGAAAGACTTCCGTCCGAGCGACTTGAGTGCGAATGGCATCGATCTGCCGCAGTGCGTCATGAAGTTCCACGGTACACTTCCTCGTCGCTGAAGTCCGAAGTTCACCCTTGGCGGGCTTAACTTTGCAGTGCAAAGTTTATATCGCGGCATGCACCGCGTCAATCGCGAGAGACGCCCGAGAACCAGTGGCTCGATTATCCGAAGAGGTCCAGGATCGGCTCGCCCGTGGTGATGGGACGCGTGACGCCGTCCTTGCCCAGTTTCACGTCGAGCGGCACATCCAGCGCGTGGTAGATCGTCGCGCCGAAGTCCTGGGGCCGCACTGGCTTGTCCTTCACGTAGGCACCGATCTTGTCTGACTCGCCGTAGACCCTGCCGCCGCGAATCCCGGCGCCTGCCAGGATCGCCGAATAGCAAGTTGGCCAATGGACCCGTCCGGGGGCGCCCTGCGTCTGGATTTGCGGCGAGCGGCCGAACTCGCCGACGACGACGACCAGCGTGCGCTCTAGTAAGCGGCGATCCTCGAGATCGACGAGCAACGCCGAGAGTGCTTCATCCAGCCGCGGCAAGCACCAGCCCATGCCGTACGAACCCTCCCCGAAGGCATTCCCCATGCCCATGTGGCCGCCGTGCATGTCCCAGCTCGAACTCGGCGGCCCGCCCCCCGCTGCGCCCGGAGCCGGGCCCGTCCAGCCGTTCACGGTGACGAACGGGATGCCCGACTCGATGAGCCGCCGCGCCAGGAGCAGGTTCTGGCCCAGCGGATGCCGGCCATAGCGATCGCGCACGCTGGCGGGCTCGCGGTCCAGCTCAAACGCCTGGCGTCCGCGAGGATCGGTCGCCAGTTCGAAGGCCTTGCCGCGTAAATCGTGCCATTCCTTCAGGGCTTGATTTCCCTCCCGAGTGCTTTCGGCGGGATCGAGGCTGTCCAACAATCGGTGGCGTTCCTGGATGCGATCGGAATCGGTCGGGCCAAACAGCTCGGGAGCTTTGAAACCAGGCAGAGCGGGATGGTTGTCCGCAGAGCCGACGAACAGCGGGCTATAGAGGGCTCCCAGGTGGCCGCCGGTGCCGATATTGGAAGCACAAAAGACCGGATCGCCGACGCACTTAATCAGCCAGGCGTAAGACACGACGTTCCGCTGGCTGGGCCGAACCTTGGCCAGCACGGAACCGATGTAGGGCGAGTCGGCCGGCGCATCCGCCTGGCCGCTCAGGCAGTTGTGCATGGCGTCGAAATGGTTGCTGATATTGCCCGGGTGCGTCATCGAGCGGACCAGGCAGAAATGCTTCGTCAGCTTGGCCAACCGCGTGTGCAGCTCGCAGAGCTGCATGCCGGGAACGGCCGTAGCGATCGGCTTGTAGGGGCCGCGAATTCCGTCCGGCGCCGTGGGCTTCAGGTCCCACGTATCGAGGTGACTGGGCCCGCCACACATCAGGAGGAAGATGCACGACTTCTCGGACGCCCCGACGCGACTTCCGGGGTTGGCATCGACGCGCGCCGCAATCATTCCCGGAATGCTCAGGTTCAAAACCCCGATCCCACCAGCCTGGAGCAGTCGGCGGCGAGACATCGCGAGGGACGGTTGCCGCTGGGCGTTCGATGACGGGCTCATGAGGCATCCTCTGGGAAATGGATCACTGAATGGCCGGTGCGGATCGCAGCCATCAGCCGCCAAGTCAGGGAAATCACGTGCCCAGAGTTTACCGACTGTCGTCAGGCGTTGCGACCTGATTGTTATTCTTGCAACGTCCCAGGCGGCCTTGAGAATTGTGAGTCCCACTTCGTTAGCAGCGATTGCCGGATCGATCCGGCCGGTTTCTTCTCCTTGGCGTCGTAGAACTCGCTGGAGTTCCGCCGGGCCAGCATGCGGTAATCGCCAAAGATCAGGTTCTGGGCGCCCACCACCTCGCGGAGAAAGTCGCCGTCGATGACCGTCAGGGTCATCTTCTTGAGGTCGCTCAGG
>JBGQHD010000511.1:0-4578 GCA_041497795.1 Planctomycetia bacterium | reverse complement strand
GTCTTCATGTCACCGCCATGCCAAAAGTCCCAAAGCGGCGACAAGTCGCCGCACTCCTTAGCTCAGCCACCGCTGCGGCTACTTGGTCCACTCCTGCCGCAGCACGCTCATCATGAGGATGTCTTCGTGGCGGCCGTCCACCCAGGCGGCCTGGCGGAGGGTGCCCTCGCGGACGAAACCGGCGGCTTCGTAGGCCTTGATGCCGGCCGGGTTGGCCGCGTTCACCCGCAGCTCCACGCGGTTCAGGTTCAGCTCCTCGAAGGCGTATTGCAGCATCCGCCGGGCGACCTCGCGGCCGTGGCCCTGATTCCAGTGCTCGGGGTCGCCGATCAGGATGCCCCACTCGGCCCGGCGGGCGATCCAGTTCAGGCCATGGAAGCCGGTGCTGCCGATGGGCGCGTCGGCTCCATGCGGGCCGAAGAGCAGCACCACCCGGTCGCCGACGGCCTGCGTGGGGTCCGCGTTGGCGCGCTTGAGCCACTCCTCTTCGGCGTGCTGCGCAAAAGGAAAGACGCGCGTGGCCAGGTGTTTACGGACGCGGGGATCGTTGATCCAGGTGGTGACCCGCGGCACGTCAGCCACTTCGGGGGCGCGGAACCAGAGCCGTTGCGAGGAGAAGAAGACGGTCATCGGACAATCGTTCCTGGGGAGCACAGTTGGCCGCCGCCGACAAGACGCGGAAAGCGGCCCGCGGGTTCGCACCCGGAAATGTGTCACTCTGAGCGCCTGTCATTCTGAGCGCAGCGAAGAATCTCTCGCGGCACCGCGAGAGACCCTTCGCTCCGCTCAGGGTGACACGCTCCGCTCAGGGTGACAAGGCAGCGGCGTTTCATCCCTTTTAGTCTGTTCACCGCCTCCGGTACACTGCGCGTGGGACCGTTCGTAGTGCGGCCTTCAGGCCGTTGGGCGTCGCTTCACGGGCTGAAGCCCGCACTACGAACGCTCGCTCGCCACCGGGCCGCTACCCGCCGCATCCACGCCCCGCCATGAAGCCCCTGCGCATCAAGTACAACCAGCGGCCGTTCACCGTGGCCCGCGACGATGCGGGCGTGCCGCATATCACGGCCGCCTCTTGGCTCGAGGCGCTCTACGGCCTGGGCTATCTCCACGCGATGGACCGCACGACGCAGATTCTCTTCGCCCGCGTCATGGCCAGCGGACGCTCGGCGGAGCTGATCGCCAATCGGCCGGAACTGCTCGAGGCCGACCGCCTGTTCCGCCGGGTGGGCTTGTACCTGCGGCTCGATGAGGAGGTCGATCGGCTGCCCCCCGACGACCGGGCGGAGTGCGAGGCCTATGCCCAGGGGGTGAACGACGGGCTGAAGCAAGCCGGACGCTCGTTCCCGATGTGGGCCACGCGTTTCCAGCCGGAGCCGTGGGACGCGCAGTCGATCCTGCTCATCGGCAACCTGCTGAATTTCGGCGGCCTGGCGGTCGGGCAGCAGCAGCAAGAGCGGCTGATCCTCGAGCTGATTCAGGCCGGCGTAGACGACGCGCGGCTCCGCGAGCTCTTCGCGCCGCAGCTCGATGACGCCGACTTCGAGTTGCTGCGGAAGGTCAAAATCGCCAGCCGCCTGTCGGACGAGGCGCTGCAAATGCTGACCGACCTGCCGCACTTGGAGGCCAGCAACGCCTGGGCCGTCAGTCCCAGCCGCAGCGCCACGGGGGCGGCCCTGTTGGCCTCGGACCCGCACTTGGAGGTCAACCGCCTGCCGGCCATCTGGTACGAGGCGGTGCTCCGCTGGGGCGAGCGGTACGTGCTGGGGGCGTCGCTGCCGGGCTGCCCGATCTTCGCCGTGGGCCGCACCAACGACCTGGCCTGGGGAGTGACGCACCTCAAGGGAGACACGAGCGACTACTTCATCGAGGACTGCCGCGAGCAGGACGGCCGCTGGCAGTATCGCCGGGGCAATGAGTTGGGCGATGTCGCGTGGCGCGACTTCGACGTTCGCCAGGAGACCATCAGCCGTAAGGGAGGCAAGCCGGACCTCCAGCGCATCCACCATAACGGCCAGGGGACGCTCGAGTGCGATCCCCAGCAGCTCGGGCCGGGCTTACAACTGCTGAGCGCGTGGACCGGCTCGCTGCCTGGCTCCGGTCAGTCGATGACAGCCTGGACCCGGCTCGTGCACACGCGCACCGCCCGCGAGGCGATGGACGGGGTCCGCGACTCGCCGCAGCCGACCCTCTGCTGGGTGTTCGCCGACCGACAGGGGCACATCGGCCTGCAGGCCAACGGCTGGTTTCCCAAGCGCCCGCCGCATTGCAATGGCCTCGTCCCCATGCCGGCCTGGGACGAGCGCAATCACTGGCAGGGTGTGCTGCCCGCGGACATCTTGCCGAGCGTCTTCGATCCGCCCGAGGGCTACCTGTCCACGGCCAACGAGCCACTCAATCCGCCGCAGGGGCCGCTGCTGGTCACGCTGCCGATCCCCGACTATCGCCAGCGGCGGATCATCCAGCGGCTGGGCGAGCTGCCGCGAGCGACGCTGGCCGACATGCAGGCGATTCAGTACGACGTGGTCAGCCTGCACGCCAAAGAAATGCTGGCCGTGCTCTTGCCGCACTTGCCGGATGGCAAGCTCAAAGCGGCGCTGGCGGCCTGGGACGGCAACTACGCCCCCGGCACGGTCGAGGCCACGCTCTTCACGCGGCTGCACCGCCGCGTGCTGCTGGAGGTCTTCGGCCAGGACCCGCGTGAGCATGGCGGCCTGGGGGCGCGGCGGATGCTCTACCTGAGCACCCGGCCGGGCGTGTCGATCCCCCTGCTCACGGCCATCGACCGGCTGCTGCGGCAAGAGGACTCGCGCTGGTGGCGCGACCGGGACAAGGGGGACCTGATTCGCCGAGCGGCCGAAGGGCTGGCCGAGCGCTCGCTGCCGCTCTGGGCTCACGAGAACTCCTTTCGCTTCCGCAACCGGTTCTTGGAAAGCGACTTGATGGGCCGCGCTCTCGGCTTCCATACGGGCGACCTGCCGATGCCGGGCAACTTCGCCACGCCGTTTCAAGGGCACCTGCTGCGGATGGGCGGGCGGGAGACGAGCTTCGCCCCGTCGTATCACTTTGTGTGCGACCTGGCCACGGACGAGGCCTGGACCAACCTGCCGGGCGGGCCGAGCGAAAGCCGCTTCTCGCGCTGGTACAAGAGCGACATCCCCCGGTGGAGCAGCGGCCAATACAAGCGGCTGGCGGCGGAATGACGTGGGGCACGTTTACAAACGTGCCCGGCGGTATATCCAGCACCCCGGCTGCTTGGCAGCAGCCGGGGTGCTTTGCTTTTTCGCCTGGACGGCGGACAAGAGTGTCCGCCTTACTTCTCTACCGCCCCGCTTCGGTAGAGCGGCAGGTGGCGGTAATAGACTTCCAGCGTGCACACGGCCAGCGCCGTCATGTAGAGCCGGCCCCCTTCCGTGTCGAACGAGCGGTCCCCGCCGCGGAGCGGGGTCCAACTGCCGGCCTCGTGCCCGCGCGTCTCTTGCATGCCGATGAGCATGTCGCGCATCTTGCCGTTCCACTCGTTCCACTGGCTGCCGCCCATGTGGTGCATCATCTGCGTGGCGTAATACCAGTAGTACATGTTGGGCTTGCTGCGAGCGGGCGGGTTCGTTCGCAATAACCAGCGGCAGCCCTCGATCAGGCCTTGGTGGTCGCTGGACCAGCCGCCGAATTGCCGGCAGAGCAGGGCTTCGGCGGTCATGGCCGGCAGCGGATAGTTGACACCCGGCTGGTAGGTGTATTGGCCGCCGTAGCGATCGGTCTTGCAGGAGCTGATGAACTCCCCGGCGCGCTCCAGGGTTTCGCTCGGCACGCTGAGGTAGCCCATCTGTCCGCTCCGCAGCGCCATGTACTGCCAGCCGACGACGCTGACGTCGCCCGCCTGGCCAGGGTCGTAACGCCAGCCCCCCTGAGAGTGCTGGGCCTTGACGATGAAATCCAGCGCCGACTGGGCCGGCCCGCGAAGGTCTTCGTCGCGCGTCATGGCGTAGGCCTCGCACAGCGCGATGGCGGCCTGGCCGTGGGCATACATCCGCCCCTGGCCGGCTCCGCGCAGGTCGCCGTCGCGGCGCTGATTGCGGACGAGCCAAGTGAGGCCGTTTTCCACGACGTCGCGGTACTTGCCGTCTCCTATTACGTCACTGTACTTGCCGTCTCGCTTCTTGTGCGTCTCGCCCACGCCCAGGAACGGCAGCAGGGCCAGGCCGGTGGCCGCCGTATCAGACTGCACGCCGGGGTTCTTGCAGCGGCCGTTGCAGTTGCCGGCCCGATGGAAGGCGTGCAGGCTCCAGCTTCCGTCGGAGTTCTGGTGCTGGGCCAGCCAGTCCAGGCCGCGGGCCACGGCGGCTTCACTCAGCTTCGTGCCGCCTTCCTTCTCGGTGCGCTGCGTCCGCGCCTCGGGACTGCCGGTGCGGCCAGCCAACACGCCTCCCTCGCCCGTGGTGGGGTTGGGGGCGATCGGTATCGGGGACTTGCTTTCGCCCGGTTTTTCGCCCGGATCGGGTGAGGGGGCCTTCGGCTCCGGCTTCGGCTCGGGCTGCTTCTTGGCCTCCGGCTCGGGCTTCTCCTCTTCCTTGGTCTCGG
>JBGQHD010000510.1:0-4578 GCA_041497795.1 Planctomycetia bacterium | reverse complement strand
CTACGACGTGATCGTCATCGGCGCCGGGCACGCCGGCACCGAGGCGGCGATGGCGGCCGCGCGGCTGGGGGCTCGGACGGCCCTGCTCACGACGAGTCTCGATACGGTCGGGCAGATGAGCTGTAACCCGGCCGTTGGCGGCGTGGCCAAGGGGCAGATTGCTCGCGAGATCGATGCCCTGGGCGGCATCATGGGGCGGGCGATCGATGCCACGGGCATCCAGTTCCGCATGCTCAACCGCCGCAAAGGCCCGGCCATGCACAGCCCGCGGGCCCAGGCCGACAAGAAGGCCTATCAGCAGGAGATCAAGCGGCTGGTCGAGGAGCAGCCGGGGCTGGATTTGCGGCAGGAGGTGGTGGAGGACATCGCGGTTGAAATGCGGAATTCGGAATGCGGAATGCGGAATTCCCCTCACTCCGGCCCTCTCCCAAAGGGAGAGGGAGACAATCATTCCGAATTCCGAATTCCGAATTCCGCATTGCAAGTCACCGTCCGCGGCGGGGCCGTGTACCGCGCCCCGGCCGTGGTCATCACCACCGGCACGTTCCTCCAGGCGCTGATGCACACGGGCGAGGCCAAGACGCCTGGCGGGCGGGCCGGCGAGGGAACGACCACCGGCATCAGCGCGGCCCTGCGGCGGCTCGGCTTTCGGCTGGAGCGGTTCAAGACCGGCACGCCGCCGCGGCTCAACGGGCGGACGATCGACTTTGCGAAGACCGATATTCAGCCGGGCGACGACGACCCGCGGCCGTTCTCGTTCCTTACGGGCCGCATCGCCCAGGAGCAGCTCCCCTGCTGGATCACCTACACCAACGAGCGCGTGCACGAGCTGATCCGGGCCAACCTGCACCGGGCGCCGATGTACAGCGGGCAGATCGCGAGCCGCGGGCCGCGGTATTGTCCTTCGATCGAGGACAAGGTGGTCCGCTTCGCCGACAAGGATCGGCACCAGCTCTTCCTCGAGCCCGAGGGGCGGCAGACGCGCGAGTATTACGTCAACGGCATCTCCACCAGCCTGCCGCGCGACGTGCAGGACCAGATCTTCCCGCTGATCCCCGGCCTGGAGCGGGCCCAGATCATGCGCTACGGCTACGCGGTGGAGTACGACTACTCGCCGCCCGACCAGCTTTGGCCGACGCTGGAGACGAAGCTGGTCGCCGGGCTGTACTTCGCCGGGCAAATCAACGGCACGACCGGCTATGAAGAGGCCGCCGCCCAGGGCCTGGTGGCCGGGGCCAACGCGGCCTTGAAGCTCCAAAGCCGGGGGCCGCTGGTGCCGCAGCGCGATCAGGCATACATCGGCGTCTTGATCGACGACCTGGTGACGCGCGGCGTGGACGAGCCGTACCGCATGTTCACCAGCCGGGCCGAGTATCGCCTGTCGCTGCGGCACGACAACGCCGACCGCCGCCTGACGCCGCTAGGGCGCGAGCTGGGCCTGATCGACGACGAGCGCTGGCAGCGGCTGCAGGCCAAGCTCGCGCGGATCGACCAGGTGAACGAGCTGCTGGCAAGCACCCCGGCTGCTTCAAGCAGCCGGGATGCTGGGGCGAGCCTGGCCAAGTGGCTGCGCCGCACCGAGGTCGAATGGCCCGATCTCGTGGCTCGGCTGCCCGCGCTGGCCGATGTGCCGGCCGAAGTCGCCGAGCAGGTGACGTGCGACATCAAATACTCCGGCTACCTGGCGCGGCAGGAGATCGAGGTCCAGCGGCAGCGCCGCCTGGGGGGCAAACGCATTCCCGAGAGCTTCGACTACGCCCGCGTGCCGCACCTGCGGATGGAAGCCCGCGAGAAGCTGACCCGCGTTCGCCCGCTGAGCCTGGCCCAAGCCGGGCGGATCAGCGGCATCACGCCGGCCGACCTGGCGGTGCTGATGGTGCACTTGCAGGGGGCACAGCAGGAGGCTGTACCCCACGCGCGGCGGTAGACAACCGGCCGCCGGGCCGCTAGGTTCGACGTGGGAGGGCTGCTGCGAGGACGAGGAGGTGACCGATGCCGGCCGTGTTCGACCGATTGGGCCTGTGCTTCGAGTATCCCGAGACCTGGCTGCTGGAAGAGGGGGGCCAGGAGGACGACGCCGACGAGCTGGACGAGCCCGGCGGCGACGCGGCGGGTGCAGCCTCGCGCGGCGCCGATGAGCCGATTTCGGTGACCGTGCACAGCCCCGGCGGAGCGTTTTGGACGGTGATGAAGTATCGCCGCGGCAGCGACCCGCGGCGGTATCTCGAGGCCTCGGTGGCGGCGATGCGCGAGGAATACCACGACCTCGACGCCGCGCCGGCTGAGGAGTCGCTGCAAGGGCATCGCCTCACCGGCTACGACCTCAACTTCGTCTGTCTCGATCTGACGAACACCACCCACATCCGCGGCGTGAAAACGCTCGGCTCCACGCTGCTCATCTTCTGCCAGGCCGACGACCGGGAATGGGAGCGGATCGAGGCGGTCTTCCGGGCCATGACGACAAGCCTGCTGGCGGGGCAGGAGCGGCCGAAGGAGGCACGCCTGCCGCCGAGGTAGCCGTGGCGTAGGCTTCCAGCCTGCCAGGCGTGGCACAGGCTTCCAGCCTGTGGCGAGCGGTGTCCAGGCTCTGCGAGCCGGGCCCGACTCCGAGAGCTCACAAAGTCAGGCTACGGCACACGGAGTGTGCCTGCTACGATGAGTGTGCCTGCTACGATCCCGCGAAGCGCCGCAGAGCGTCGCGGTCGAGCTCGATGCCCAGGCCAGGGCCGGTGGGGATCGTGAGATAGCCTTCGCTGTCGAGCGCAAACGGCTGCGTGACGATCTCTTCGATATACGGGGCGGGCGTGAGGTATTCCACGTATCGCGCCACCGGCATGGCCGCGGCCAGGTGCAGGTCGGCGGCCACGCCCACGGCCGTGTTCCAGCCGTGGCTGACCATTTGCACGTTGTGGTCGTAGCACATCCAGGCCAGCCGCCGGGCTTCGGAGAGGCCGCCGCACTTGGTGGCGTCGGGCTGGAGGATGTCCACCGCCCGCCGCTCGATCCAGGGGATGAACGCCTGCCGCCGCGTGAGCACCTCGCCGCCGGCGATCGGCACCGGGCTGTGCCGCCGCAGCTCGACGTGGCCTTCGAGGTCATCCGGCGGCAGCGGCTCCTCGAACCAGCCGACGTTGTACTCGGCCAGCATCCGCGACGTGTTGAGGGCCCACTTGTAGCCGTGCGGCCAGAACTGCTCGCTGCCGCCGGCGTCGACCAGCAGGTCCACGCCGTCGCCGATGGTGTCGCGGGCCGTGCGGACCAGCAGCTCATCGAACTTGCTGTCGCGCCGACCGAACGGCCGCCAGCCGAGCTTGATGGCCCGAAAGCCGCGCTCGACCGTGGCGGCCAGGTGCTCGCGGAGCGGCCCCGGCTCGTCGAACAGCAGCGACCCATACGGCTTGATTTTCGTGCGGTAGCAGCCGCCGAGCAGCCGCGAGACCGGCTGCCCGCAGGCTTTGCCGAAGAGGTCCCAAAGGGCGATGTCGATACCGGAGATGACGTGCTCGATCGTGCCGCCGCGGCCTTGCCAGAAGGTGCTTTGGCGGAGCTTCTCGCTGACGCGCTCCGGCTCGACGGCCGACTCGCCCTGCCACAGCGGCCGCAGGAATTCCAGCCCGGCCGCCGACAGGCCGGAGCTGGTGTAAATGCTGCCCAGGCCGGTCAGCCCTTCGTCGCTGTGGACTTCGACCAGTGTGTGCAGGTCGCTTTCGGGCTTGTGCCCCTGCGGCCAGCCGCCATCGACGGTGGCGCCGATCAGCTTGTGCAGGCGAATGTCGGTGATGCGCATGCGAGCCTTCCTCAATCAGTCAGGGGCCACCTGCTCGTCCCGCGAGTAGGACATGTTACACATGCCGGCCACATCGGCGGCAGTGGAATCATTCGGCAGTGTTCTTTTCGCCGCATTCGCGGCAGTCCCAATACCGCGGCTCGGCATGGTCGCCGAAGTCGCATGACCATCTTGCCGGGAGAAGTGTCCCTAGGTATAGAGAGGTTGTCTTCCCGCCAACCACGTCAACCCTCAAATTCAAAGAAGCGGCCCTCCGTGGAACCACCATCCTCCGAGCCGTCTGCGCGCACGTCCTGGGCCGCGAGCAGACGCCGCCTCACGCTTGTGCTTCTCGTGGCGGTCATGAGCTTGGGCTGCGTCATCGGTTGGGTGGCGACGCGGGCAGGATTTGTCGACGTTCCCGATGGACTGCCGGTGTTTGAAGATGCCCCAGGGTTATCTTATCGGGCTGTTACGCTGGGAGACGACAGCACGGCAGCCGGCGTATCCAACGTCCAAATCGTTGACGTCGATGGTGACGGCGTCAACGACGTGCTCGTGTGCGACGCGGTGCGCCACAGCGTACTTTATTATCGCCGTGTGACGGACGAGCATTGGGAAGAGCACCTGATTGCCGACGGTCTGCCAGCCCCGGCGCACGCGACCGTGGTGGATCTCGATCAAGATGGGGACAAGGACATTATCGTTTCCGTGATGGGTTCATTGCATCCATCCGATGAGCTGATCGGCAAGGTCGTGTGGCTCGAGAACGACCACGGGACCTACCGGAAGCACGTGCTGCTGGAGGACGT
>JBGQHD010000509.1:0-4596 GCA_041497795.1 Planctomycetia bacterium | reverse complement strand
GGGCCGGGCTGGCTACCAGGAGCAGAACAAACGCTGCGACGACGATGCGCAACATGGAGTGGTCCTCCTTGGGGTTCCCTCGAAGGTGAATGCGATGGGGCCGATGTTGCCCTGCGACGAAAGGGCGCTTCATGGCATGGGCCAAAAGCGTGGCGAGGTCATTGACCGTTGGCCTTTGGTTGATCGTGGTGCGCAGAACTTCTGCCAAAGCCGCTTCAGCCAAGCTCGGGCTTCAGGCTACGGACTTCGGCGGGCAGGCGCGTCCATCCTCGGAGGTCTCAGACCGCCAGCGGACGAGCGTATTCTATCCGTCGCGCCGCGACACGCCAGGGGACCGTGGTGCACGCGAGCCGCGTGCACCACAAACAAAGAACCCCCGCTCGATCTTCTCGAGCGGGGGCTCAGTCGCATGAGGAACCGGTAGTCGGTGGGTGTCTGGCTCTACCGGCCGCTGCCGTGGCGGCGGTCGTCCGAGAAGTCGAGGAACCACCAGCCGTCGTCCCATTCCAGCGTCACTTTCCGCCAGCCGAGCGGCACCTGTGGGTAGGGATAGAACGGGCCGATGTACGGCCAGGCGGTCGGCGAATACTGCTTGGGATAGGTCAGGGCCGCGTAGTTCGGGTACGCCGCGTAGGTCGGCCAGGCGTAGTTCGGCAGGTTCGGCTGGTCGTACATCGCCGGGGCCACGCCGCCGCCGACGCCCGGCACGTGGGCCGGAACCGGCATCGGCATCGGGCCGCCCATGGGGACCGGCTGCGGATAAGCGGCTGTCTGATACTGCGGGTACGCCTGGGCGTAGGCCTGCTGAGGATAGGCCTGCTGAGGATAGGCCTGCTGGGGGTAATACGCCTGCTGCGGATAAGCCATCGGTTGCCCGCGGCGCGGCACGTTCTGCGCTTGCGGAGCGGCGGCCGTGCCGCCACGTCCCCAACCGCTGTCCGACGCGGCGCTGGCCGGCTTGGCGCGCTGAGCGCTCGGCCGCTGGGCCTTGGTCGGGTTCATGGGCTTGGGAGTAACGACCGTATCGGACTCGGTGCCGGGCATCGGGGCAGGCCGATCCAGCTTCGAGCCAGCCTGCGTGGGCAACGACCGCGGCGACACCGACGCCAGCGAACGCATGGCGCTTGCCTTGGGGTGCCGCTGGCCGACACTCAGTTCGGTGGTCGTCGGCACTGGGTTGACATCCGACGCGGCCGGCTTGAACTCGCCCGGCTGGCCGGCGCCGCCCCGAGGCGAACGCAAGGCCGACCGCAGGACGGGTTGATCCAGCGCCGGTCCGGATGAATTGCTCTCGGCGCCTTCGGGCGCGGGGGGCAGGCGCTGCGGCTTGACGGCGCTGGCCGGCACGTTGACGGCGCTGGCCGGCACGATGGTCGGGGCGGCCGGCACGATGGTCGGGGCGGCCGACGTGGCCTCGCCCCTGACCTCCAAACGGTTGATGACGCGCTCGACTTCGGGCGTGCGGTTGGCGATGGCCTCGGCCTCGTCGGCCTGCTGCTTGCTCCGCACCCAGCCTTCGAGGCGGGCGGTCCCCTCTCGGTACTGCACCTGGATCTGGAACCCCTTGAGCACTTCGCTCGCCTTGAGGTTCCGAGCCAGCAGGTCCGCGACGCGCTGATCGTTGTCGCCGGCCAAGGACGAAGCGGGCCAGACCAGGGCAACGATCGCCATTGCCATTGCCAAACGACGCATGGTTCCCTCCTGGAATTGGGCCTGTGCGGCCTCGTGGCCAACGTAGGTCGTAGTGCGGGCCTTAGCCCGTGGCGGCAACAGGCTGAAGCCTGCACTACGAACGTCCAACGTCCAACATTGAACGTTCCGACGCAGGCGCCCCGATGGGCTCGGCGCGCCTTGTCGCCTGACTATCACTTCGGATTCTGGTTGTGCCGAAGGCAAGACTTTTTTCCAACTTGCCAGAGACGGTGACTTTGCTGGCGGTGGCAGCAGGAGCCCAGGAGTCAGGGGGCAGGAGTCAGGGGGCAGGAGTCAGGAGGCAGGAGTCAGGAGGCAGGAGGCAGCGAGGCCTCGCCCCTGAGTCTTGACTCTTGATGCTGCCTTCGGCAAGCCGGCCTGTCGCGTGCCGCGCAATTCATAGCCTTGCAGCCGCAATCCGAGCGGCTCCAGCTCGCGGTTCAACGTGGCTCGAAGCTGACGCTGATGGGCTCGTTGTGGCTGGCACAACAGGTCCCATTGCCGCTGCGCGCGCCGCGCGGCTTGCATCTCCGCAAGCCGGCGGCGGACCTCGTCGGCCAGCTCCGCGCAGCGGCCGAGGCACGCCCGTCGCTGTCGCGGCCCCTCCCGATACCGCAGCTCGTAGAACGGCCCGACGCGCTGGCCACGATAGACGCGCCAGATCTCGCTCACCGTGCCCCGGCGGCGGAAGATGTCCGCTCGCTCGTCCAGGAGCCGCAGCACGGCCTCCCCTTTGGGCGCAACAGATTTCGGTTCTTCCAATTCTCCACCTCCTCACGCGCGCAACAGATTCCGACCTTTCCGATTCCTGTCTCTTTCCCGCGCAACCGTTTTCGGTTTCTCCAATTCCTCGCCTCCCCCGCGCAACAGATTTCGGTGCTTCCGATTCCGGGGCTCCCTCCGCGCAACGGATTCCGGCTTCTCCGATTCCTGGTCTGGCTCGCGCGCAACAGATTTCGCTGCGTCCGATTTCCTGTCTCGCTGAGGGCGCTGGTCCCGGCCATTTTCTCACACGCTCGTTCGCGTCCCCTGCTTCGCTGGGGAACGATACAATCTCTCCCACGCTCGCAGGCAAAGTGACATGGGACAATACGTGTTCCACGGATTGGCATAACACCGATCAGCGCCGCGGCGGCTTGCGCATCCGCCCGGCCAGCACACGTGGCCGCGTCTCTCCGAGGCGCGACGACGAGTCTCGGAGAGACTCGTCCACGTGACCAGCCGACTTCTGCCGGTCTTCGTCGAGCCGCCGCAGGATCTCGCGCGTGATGTCCACGCCTCCTTGGGCGAAGACGACCGTGCGGGGGATCGATTGCTTCCGCTGGAGGGCGGCCTCATCGTGGAATTCACCGGCCGCGCCGATCTCGACGTCCGAGGTGTTGACCCGCAGCACGAGGCGGTAGTCGGTTTCGTCGAGATAGCGGTCTACCGCGCGGACGATCTCCCGGTAGGCGTTGACGTAGACTTGCGCTTCCTCCGCGGCCAGTTTCTTGCGCGCCCGCTCGACTTGCGACCTCAGCTCGGCGGTCCGCCGCAGAATCTCGAGATCCAGTTCCGTGTGCTCCGCCGACCCCGCCTGGAGGCCCCGCAGCCGCTGAGAAAGCCCGCGAATCTCGTCTTTCCGTTGCCGGATGGCCGCCTCGGCCAGGGCCGCGCCGGCGTCGAACTCGTCCTTCCGCCGCCGAAACGTCGCGTCGTGCTCCAGCACGTACTTGACGTCGAGCAGCGCGATCGGCGACGCGGGGGCGGGATTCCTCGCCGGATTGACGGACCTGCCTTCCTCGCGGGCCATGCCGGCGGCGGAAAGGCCGACCAGTGCGACCGCGGACCAGGTCCCTGCCCATGATCGAATCGCCAACGCAATGAGCCGGGCAATGTCTCGCTCTCGCACATTCCCCTCCTTGAGAACAGCGGGATAGCCGTAGACGACGGACGGCCTGGTGGCTATCGCTTGTCGTCCGTCGATTCCTTCGGCCGGCGCACGACGCTCGAGGCCGGCGCCTTCTCCAAGCGGCGTAGAATTTCGTCCGTGATATCCGCGGGCTTCTTGTAGGCCACGATGGGCCGGTTGAGCAGCACGGCGACTTCCCTGGCATCGCCCTTATCTTCGACTTCCGTCCGATTGAACCGCAGCACCACCGAAATCCCCTGCTCCTCCACGTAGGCGTCCAAGAGCGATTGGACTCGTTGGTACGTCTCGTGGTACAGCTCCGCTTCCCGCCGCACGAACTGCTTCTTCCACAGTTCCACCTGGATGCTCAGCTCCGCCGTCTCCTGGGTGAGAAGCCGGTCGAGACCGCGGTACTCCTCGCTGCCAGGGCTGTGCTTCTGCCGGTCCTTGGCGAGCTTTTCGATCGATGCCTTGCGCAGCGCGGCCATTGTTTCGGCCAGCTTCACCTCGATGTCCAACTCCGACTTGGCGCGCTGAAAGCCGGGGTCGTGGTCGAAGACGTACTTGAGGTCGATGAGCGCGATCGCGGCCTCGGGCGTGGCCCGCTTCGCTTTAGCGGCCGGCTTGTCGTCGCCGCGAACCTTCGTCGCCAGGCACAGGCAAGAGATCACGGTGATGGCGGCGGCTGCCGGCCTGCACCACCGTGCAAACGCCGGCCGAAGAGACTGCGTGACGGGCATGGTTCCCTCCTTGGATTCGATGCGTGACGCTACCTGCGGTAAGGCGGACACTCTTGTCCGCCTTAGCCGCCTGGGTGGCGGACAGGAGTGTCCGCCTTACCGAAGCGCTGACGTGCCGCCGCATTCTGTGCGGCGCCGGCGTCTCTGTCGATGGCGGTTTTGCTGCGCGGCGCCTAGGTAATAGCCGCGCTAGCAGAGCATGCGGGCACAAGCTGCTTTCGCCAGAAGCCCGGCTTCTCCAAGAAGCCGGGCTTCTTAGGCGGACGCGCCCTG
>JBGQHD010000508.1:0-4604 GCA_041497795.1 Planctomycetia bacterium | reverse complement strand
CGAGCCAGAGGCGGATCGGGGCGCTCGGTGTAAATGTACTTCTGGTAGCCGGCATCATCATAAATGCGATGCAGCAACCGCTGCAAATCGAGCCGCGGCAGACGGTCCGGTTCGCGGAGCGGAATGGGGATCGACGGCAAGCGCTTGCGGAGTCCGATCGGCCAGAGCGCCGCCTGCGGGCGGTCCTCGGCCCGGCTGACAATGATGCAGTACTCGCACGGCTGCAGGTCGTCGATCGGCATCCGCGGACCGCCACGGAGCAGGTCGAGTTCCACGAAATGCGTCGGGCTGGACAGGATGCGTCCGCGTTTGGCCAGGTATTGGTCGCGGTCTTTGCCAGGCCGCTTGTTGGCCGGACTGAGCAGTTCGATGACCGTCACCAACTGCCGGCTGCGGCGGTCGCGAATCTCGATGACCGAATCGCGCTCCACGTCGATCGCGGGCAGGGTGACCGTGGCCGGCGAATGAAGCAGCGCCGTCGCCGCACTGCGCGGCGTTTCGGCTGATTGAGAAACAAACACGTCGGCTCGGCCGAGAAGCTCCGGCCGATCGGCATCGACTTCGTGAATGTAGACGTTCTCGTCGATCTTGACGATGTAGTCGTCGCCCACCTGCGGCTCGAGCATCGCGGCCGCGGCCGGCATGAACCGTTCATGAAAGTCGTGCCAGGCGTCTTCCTGCTCGAGGTACGGATTCATTCCGGGAAACGGCGAGGGCATGCGTCAGCTCCTCGGTCCCGTGCGGTCGGCTTCCGCGAAGAGCTCAGCCAGTGACAGCCTGAAGCCGGGCAGCACGTCGCCGCCATCCAGGAACCCGTCTTCCGCCATGATAGTCACTTGATCGACCGACGTGTACGCGCGCGCGTCACGCTTTCGCGGATCGATGTACGATACGAGCCGCACTCCCGCCTGGAAGTACTCCATGAGCTTGCGCTCCATTTCTCGCTTGGTATTCGACTTCGACAGAACTTCAATGGCCAGATCGGGAATGAGCGCCGGAATCGGGACATTCTCCAGCGACTTCTTCGGAAATCGCTGCCACGAAATGAAGCACACATCGGGAAGACGAACCTGCTGGTCTTCTCCACGAGAGTGCCGTCGATCAATTCGCACAGTCGATCTTCCTTGGCGGCGACCCGCAGCAGGTCCTTTTCAGTCGCGGTTCCCGGATGCGGCTCAAGCCGAATCCGCTCCGCGGGAATATCTCCCAGGTGAGCCTGGAGATCGGCCATTGTGGTGAAAACGACCGGGACGACGGTCATTGGCGAATGTGAGAATCCGGTAGCCATAGCGATCCCCTCTTCCGTTCCCGTCTTGCCCGCCGGCGAGGCGCTCCCTACCGCACGTACACAAACTCGTTGGCCGCCAGGATCGTCTGACAAAGCAGCGACCACGCTCGCTGACGGCGCGCCGCGGCGTCGGCGACTTGCCGCTCCAAGCTCTGCTCCGCGCGGTAGACGAATGCCGCGGCCCGCCGCTCTTCCACCGCCGTCGCCGGCCGGCCATACGCCTTGGCGTAGAGCTGCCGCACGCGGGCGGCATCATCGAGATCGCGCCGCTCCAGCAACGATTCGGCAAGCCGTTCGCCGGCCGACGTCATCAGCTCGCTGTTCATCGCGAACAGCGCCTGCGGCGCCACGGTGCTGGTGGCCCGGTCGCCGCTGGGCACGGTGGCGTCCGTGTAGTCGAACAGGTCAAACACGTCGTACATGTGGTTCCGCACGACGGGCAGATAGATCGACCGCCGCGGACTGTCGTACTTCGTGGTGTCCTTGGAGGTGTGGTCGAAGAAGAACTCGCGGTTCTTGACGTGGACCAGCGAGCCGCCCATTTGCGGGTCGAGCGAACCGCTCACCGCCAGCACGGCGTCGCGCAGCGATTCGGCCTCCAAGCGGCGAATGTTCGCCCGCCAGCACAGCGTATTCTCGGGATCGACTCGTGCCGCGGCCGGATCGTGGGCGCTTGACATCTGGTACGTCGCCGAAAGCATGATCAGCCGGTGCATCGCCTTGATCGACCAGCCGCTGGCGACGAACCGCCGGGCCAGCCAATCGAGCAACTCTGGGTGCGTGGGCCGCTCGCCCAGCGCGCCGAAGTTGTCCGTCGTGCCGACGATGCCGCGGCCGAGGTGCCAACGCCACAGGCGATTGACCATCACCCGTGCCGTCAGCGGATGATCCGGCCGCGTGATCCACTGCGCGAGCTGCAGCCGGCCGCTCTGTTTGCCTTCCAGGGAGGGCGCATTCGTGGGACTTAGCACCTTCGGAAAGCCCCTGGCCACTTGGTTGCCCAGGCTGAGATGGCTGCCGCGAACGTGCACCTTCAGGTCCATCACTTGGCCTTCGGCCACGCCCATGGCGGTCGGCATCTCCGGCGCCGCCTTCTGCATCGCGGCCAGCTCGTCTCGCAGTTGCTTGAGCTGCGTTTTCACCTCGTCGGGGTAGAGCGATTCCAGGTCTTTATCCTTGGGCGACTGCTGGCCGCGGGCCGCGGCGGCCCCTTTGACGCGATCGTTGGCCTCGCCGACCAGGCGGTTGATCTCCGCCTGCTTGGCGGCCACCTGGCGGTCGTGCTCGGCCTTGCGGGCGAGATCGGCCGGCGTGGCGAGGGAGTTCTCGTTCCAGCGGGCGATCTTCTTGAAGTGCTCCATCGTCTTGGTGCTCTTGAAGATCCCGGCCAGCGCGTAGTAATCGTCCGTGGGCAGCGGGTCGAACTTGTGATCGTGGCACCGGGCACAGCCGAGCGTCAGCCCCAGGAAAGCCTGGGCCACGGTCGACACCTGCTCATCGATGATGTCCATCTCCATCTTCATCTCATCGACCTCGGCCAGCACCTTGGGGCCGAGCGACAAGAAGCCGGTGGCGATCAGCCGGTCGTGCCGCTGCTGCTCGGCTGCTTGGCCTTGAATGTTGGGCAGGCTTTCCTGCCTGCCGTCGGCAGACAAGAATGTCTGCCCCACCGGCAAGAGGTCGCCGGCAAGCTGCTCGATGACGAACTCGTCGTACGGCTTATCGGCGTTCAGCGCGGCCACGACCCAGTCGCGATACCGCCAGGCGTGGCCGTGACAGATGTTCTCGTCCAGGCCGTTGGAGTCGGCGTAGCGGGCGACGTCGAGCCAGTGCCGGCCCCAGCGCTCGCCATAGTGCGGCGACGCCAGCAGCCGCTCGACGACGCGGGCAAATGCCTGTGGCGACTCGTCGGCCAGAAACGCCTCGACTTCGGCCGGCGTCGGCGGCAGGCCGATGAGATCCAGCGTGGCACGGCGAATGAGCGTACGCTTGTCGGCGGCCGGGGCGGGCCGCAGCCCCTTGGCTTCGAGGGCCGCGAGGATGAAGCGATCGAGTGGCGTGCGCGCCCAGGCCACGTCGCGCACCCGCGGCGGCGTCCGATCGCGCGGCGGCTGGAAGGCCCAGAACTTGCGGCCCGCTTCGATATCAATCGCCCCGCGCCTGGGCGAGATCCCGGCGGCGGGGGCCTTCTCGGAATCCGGAAGCGGCGCGCCGAGCTTGACCCACTGCTTCAGGTCGGCGACCTGCTCGTCGGACAGCTTCTTCTCCGGCGGCATTTGCAGGTCGCGGTTCTCGTAACCCACCGCGGTGATCAGCAGGCTTTCGTCCGGCTTGCACGGCACGACCGCCGGCCCGTGCTCGCCGCCGCCCAGAACGCCGGCCCGCGTGTCGAGCCGCAGCCCCGAGGTCTGCTTCTCCGGCCCGTGGCATTTGTGGCAGCGCTCGACCAGCAGCGGGCGGATCTTCTTCTCGAAGAACGTGACGCCTTCATCGGCCGCTCTTTTGGTCGCGGCCGGCGCGTCGTCCGCCGACACGTGCATCGCGCCGCCAAGCAGCCATATGCCGATTAAAGCCAGCGTGAGCACAACGGGGCGAACCATAGGCAGTCCGTCGGTCCGAGGCGGGAGATTCGGAGGGCGGGAGATGGCTCGATTATCGGCCGTTGGGCCGTTTTCTTCAACGGAAAAACCGTGAAGGCGGCCCAGGGGCCCAGGGAGCCACGTCGCGTCCTCTCACCGCGATACGATCACGATCGCGATCGACCCCACGACCGGCGCCAGGGTCATGGCGATGGCGATCTCGAAGACCTGCACCACCATCGCGGAGCGGAGGCCGGAGGAGAGCAGCCACGACAGTACGGCCGCGTGGACCAAGAGCCGCAGCACGATGGCTAGCGCCACGGCCTCGACCAGGTGGTGTTCGCCCATCGCCGCCACCAGCCCGCCGCCGAGCGAGGCGTCGGTCAAGAGCGTCACGAAGACGATGCAAGCTGCGTGATACCAACCGGGAACGGCGATTTGCTCCTCCTCTCCGGCGATCTTCTTGTTGTGCAGCACCACGGCGGTACGGAGGATCCACGTGCCGGCCACGAGCATGCCCAGCCCGGCACCCATCCAGGGGGCGGTCTTCGTCCAGTCGTCCATGCCGGTCGGAAACATGATGTGGCCGTAGGGAGTCGGCGGCATTACTTGGTGACGAGCAGGATGACGAAAGCCGCCAGACCCAAAACCAGGGCGGCCACGAAGTGAATCAGCGTTTCGCAGATCTGGATCGCCAGCGCGTCGTCAAAGTCGGTGCGCATGATCCAGCACACGAT
>JBGQHD010000507.1:0-4620 GCA_041497795.1 Planctomycetia bacterium | reverse complement strand
TTTCTCAGCCTCTTTGCCAGTCTCTTTGTCAGCCTTCTTCTCGGTGGCCTTGGCCTTGTCTTTCGCTTTCTCCGGCCCGCCCGTGGCACTGGCAAGCGGCGTCAGGCTGACTTCGTCGGCCGGCTGAACCCACAACCGTCCGTTGGCCGCCTGTCCCGCGAATTGCAAGACGCCAAATGCGGCCAGGGCCTGGTCCGAGGTCTGCCGCTTCACGGCCGTGACGCGGAGCGTGAACGAGTTGCCGGCGGCCGATTTGAGGTCCACCGTCACCTGCTTGCGGCCGTTGGCGCCCCGGCCCGCCGGCGCGGGATCCACGGTGACCGGTTGCTGCACCAACTGCGACGGCATCGAGTCCACTTTCACGTCCTGCCATTCGTCGCCCGGGGGCAGCTCGAACTGCACCTGGCTCACCGGCCGGTCCGTCGTGTAGCGCAGCACCGCCTCCAGCCGCAGCCGGTCGCCCTCGACGAACACCACCTGGTCCGGCTCGACGCGCACCCGCGGCTTGGAGGGCGCGCAGGTTACGGGCAGCGACGCCTGGGCGGAGAAGAGCTCGAACGCCGCGTCGGCGTCGCCCGGCACGAGCTTCATGTCCTCCAGAAACTCTCGCGGCAAGTCCGCCACGGCGATCCGGCTCACGTGCTGCGGATTGAGCGTGCCCCAGCGTGCCTGATAGTTCTCCTCGATTTCCAGAGACAAGTAACCCCACTGCCGGACCGCGCCGTCGACATCGTATTTGGCCAGCTCCACCGGTTTTCCGCCGGGGTCGTAGGGGTGGATGAACGAAAGTGCCAGCGAATAGCGAGCGGTGGGCTCGTGCTTGACCTTCACCACGTCGCCCCGGCCGTCGGCGGCGGGCTCCAGGGTCACCCCGCGAGGCTTCTCGGTCAGGCTGGCCCCCGGCGGCAGGCGCAGTTGGAACTCGCTGAATTCCCCGCCGGCGCTCAGCACGGTGATCTTCGCGTCGGTGCGATACTCGCGGGCCGTGGAATCATATTGCGTGCGGAGGAAGGTCCGCGCCCGCAGTTTGCCCGAGTCGCGGACCACCTGCCCGCTCGGATACCACGAAACGCTCACCGGCCCGGCCAGCCGGCGGAAAGTGAATTCCGTTTGGCCATTGCGGCGCTCCGGCTCCTCGCGCTGCTCGGCGCCGAGCAGCTCGCCGATCGCCACGTTGCCGGGGATCCGCAGCTTCAGCTCGGAGACCGCTTGCTGCGCCTGCGGAAAGGCCAGCCGCAACTGCGTTTCGCCGGCGGCCACGCGGAGCGGCACCAAAGCCTCGAGCGTCAGTTGCCAGGCACGCGACTTGCCGCGGAGGTACGGCCCACCAAGGTACCACGCATAGCCGCCGTGCGGCCCCGCGTCCTTCACCTCGGGTTGAGCGGCGTCCCCGACCAGCGAGCTCTTTTTAAGGATTGCTTCGTCGAAACGCAGCGGGATGCGCACCAGATCGTCGCTCGCCGCCTCCGCGGCCAGCTCCACCTTCAAGAGGAGGTTGTCGCCGACCACCTCGCCGGCGGCCTTGACGCTGTGCAGCGTATACTGCTCCACGGCGCGCGGCGCGGCGGCGTCCTGCCCGGCCGCGTTTTGCGCGGACGTTGTGCCCCAGCACAGCGCCACGCCCGCCACGAGCCATCGCCAGGCAGTGGAAGCGGCACAACGGATTAAGGAATGGTGCGACAAGGCATTCTCCCCGGCTTGTCATTCTGAGCGCAGCGAAGAATCTCGCGCGACGCCGCGAGAGACCCTTCGCTGCGCTCAGGGTAGCACGTGGCCGGTCGGACGCGACCGGGGCCACGTTGATTTCCCGGCCGACTTCGCAAGAAGGGAGGAGCGAGACGCAAGCGCAAGCCAGCCGGATTTCCGCTGTGTTTTCAATAGTTCGATTGTACTTGCTCCGCGGGCCGGCTCAAAGTAACAAGCGAAGGGCCAAGAAGCCCGGCTTCTTGGAGAATGGCCGCCTGGGAAAAGGCCCGGTAGCACCGCCGCTCTCGCTGGCGCGTGCATGACACCGCTGACGCGATGTCTCCCCGCGCCGCCGTTGCTGCGCGCGGTCTGCCCTGACGCCGCGGGAAAAATCGGCTAAGAAACCGCCCGCTCGTGCGTTCTATCTCTTGGGGAATGGAATCCCATGCACGGCACCTCTGACAGCCTCTCGTCCCACGGCGAGCATCACGCGCAGTGGGTGCGCGCCGCGGTGGACGCCTACGAACTGCCGCTGCAGCGGTATGCCGAGCGGATCGTCGGCGACGCCGAGACGGCCCGCGACGTGGTGCAAGAGACCTTCGTGCGCCTCTGCCGGGCCAGGCCGGAGGAGGTGAACGGCCACCTGCAGGCCTGGCTGTTTTCGGTCTGCCGCAACACGGCCATCAGCATCCGCCGCAAGGAAGATCGCATGACCACGCTGACCATCGCCACGGAAATGGACTTCGCGGCGCCTTGCTCGGAGCCCGACGAGGCCGCCGAACAGGGCGAAACGGCCGGTACCCTGCGAGAGCGCCTCGAGGAATTGCCGCGGAACCAGCAGACCGTCATCGCCCTGAAGTTCCAGCACGGCCTGAGCTACCAGCAGATCGCCGAGCGGACGGGCCTGTCGGTCTCCAACGTCGGCTACCTGATGCACCACGGGCTGAAAGCGCTGCGGCAGCGGATGCGAGCCGCGGCGTAGTGTAGCCGTCTCGCTCCGCGAGACGGTAGGTCCCGCGAGCCGAGCGGGACCGGCGGCGCCACGTTACGCGGCCAAACCAGGTGCCGCTCGGCTCGCGGCACCTACAAGCTAGCCCCGCAGGGGCGACAGGCAGTAGCCACGGCCGTAAGGCCGTGGTCCTTGCAACGAACTTACGGAGAGCCCCGCAAGGGGCGACATAACGACATGCCGCCCCTCGCGGGGCTTAAGGTTCCCGATTTCTCGATCCGCGGGCTGACGCCCGCGGCTACTGCGTGTCGCCGCTTCGCGGCTGATCAACGAATCTTGCCGACATCGGTCTGAACGGAGTTTCACGATGGATAAGCGACATGACATCACCGACGACCCGCGGCTGACGGCCTATGCCCTCGGCGAGCTCAAAGGCGAAGAGCGCGAGGAGATCGAGCAGATCCTCCGAGCCGCCGCCGAGGCGCGAGCCGAGGTCGAAGCCATCCGCCGAGTGGCCGGGGCGCTGACCTACGAGCTGGCCGGCGAACTGCCGCGCAACGGATTCGAGCGGGTGGCACGCTCAGAGCACGGATGCGATGGGCGTGGGATCGAGCGACGCACTTCGCAATCCGGCTCATGGCCAGCCAACGAAACGCCCACGGCACCGCGCGGTCGGCAACTCCGCCGACGGCTGACGATGGCGGCCTTGGCCACGACAGCCGCAGGCATCGCCGTGGCGTTGACCATCGCGTCGCAGGGAGGCTTCGGCCCATCGGCGCAGCGGCAAGCCCAAAAAGATGAAGCGGCATCAACGCAGCCCGCGGAAGCCGGCCAAAAAGCGTCGCCGACTACGGAGCAGCAGAAGGCGGCGGACGTGCAGCGGCAGCTCGCGGCGCTGGTCGAGCAGTTCAATACTCTCATGGATGAGCAGCGGTTCGATGCAGCGGACGCAATTGTGAGACAAGTCGAGCAACTGGCGCCCGATGAACCCGTTACACGGCAAATGGTCTGGATGGGCCGCTTCCGCAGAAACTTAACGATCGGCGACAACACGCGGGACGCCAAGGCTGACGGCGTGGAAAAGGCTTTGGCCTCGGTCGAGGAGGCAACCGTGCCGATTGACGACCGCGTGCCAAGCGCATTTCCCAAGAACTGGGAGGCTTTGAGAAACGCGGCGAATCAGCCGTCCGTGGCCCCAACGCAAGGCGCGGCGAGCACGGCTTCCTCAGCGACTGCCGCCACGCCAGCGTCGCGCTTTCCGGATGCGGCAGGTGCATATCCCACGACTCCGCCAGCCGCCGACCCCTATTCGTACTACCCCGAAACCATCAATCGCGCGATCACTGGCGCGCCCACAGCTGCGGGCGTTGCCGTCAGCGGTGTTGCTCCTGCCTCCGGCCCCATGGTCCCGCAGCCCGCCGCCACGTCGGTTGCGTCCCCCTGCTGCGCGCCGGCCAGTGCTGCCCGACCTGACTTCCAAGGCACGCTGGGACCAACCACGGAGTATGGAGCTGGAGCTCGAGCACCGACAAGTCAGAATTACACGATCGGCAAACCCGCATACGCGACGACAACGAACTCGCGGACGCCGACTGCGGTATCCCGCCTAGCTGCGGTCGGAGGGCAGGCCAGGCATGTTGTAGTTGACGGGGTCCCGGACGCGGCTGAGTTCGATTTCGAGATCACGCCACGCAGCGCGCCTGGCAACGAATCCTATGCCCCCATCGTCGAGAACGACTTCCTCTCTCCGCTCAAAGAGCCGCTTTCCACGTTCTCGGTCGATGTCGATACGGCGGCCTATGCCAACGTGCGGCGGTTCTTGGAGCAGGGGCAATTGCCGCCGCCGGATGCCGTGCGGATCGAGGAGATGCTGAATTACTTCTCCTACGACTACGCCCCGCCGGCCGACGGCAAGCCGTTTGCCGTGCACGTGGAGATGGCCGCTTGCCCTTGGAACACCAAGCACCGCCTGGCCCGCATCGCGA
>JBGQHD010000506.1:0-4635 GCA_041497795.1 Planctomycetia bacterium | reverse complement strand
GACCAGAGATCCCGTGAGAAGGGGCGTCGATGCCAGCAGCAAGAACACGCTGAACCCCGCGGCGGCGCTCGTTCGGGTAAAGCGCCGAGCCAGTCGGTAATACACCACGGCCAGCAGGCCCATGAGGATGCCGTTGAGAACCAGCAACCCGGCCGGGGCGCTTGGGCTAGCTCCGCACCAGGCCGTTCCCAGACGGCAGATTGTGGCGTTGAGCGGGCGGTAACCGTCTCCGTAGATGCGCCGAAAGGGGTCAGCGCAGACGGACCGCAAGAAGTGGGGATCGCCAAACGCATCGCGGGGGCGCATCTTTCCCGTGGCGATGTTGTTCAGCACCGCGGGGCTGTCGTCCCACACCAGATCGCCAGGCGCCCGCCAGGCGACGTAGCCGGCGGTCACCGCGACCAGCAGCAGGGTATCTCGCAGCAGGGTATTGTGCAGCAAACGGCTCATGCGAATTGGCGTGTTGTCTGTTGTCAGTGGTCAGTAGTCCGTTGCAGTGGTCGCGGAGCCACGCGTCTACAAGTGACAACGGACAACTAACCATTGACAAAGGACCTACGCACAGAATCGTTCCTTCCAGATCTGAAAATAATACGCCGCCCCCCAGCGAAGAATCTGCAGCTTGCGCTCTCCCCCGATGCGCTTCGGCTCGCCGGCGGCCACCTCGCCGATCCGCTTGCCGAACTTGGCCGCGCGCACCGACATCAGCGGCTCCCAACTGATCACCGTGCGGAAGAGCTTCTCGGGCAACGTGTAGCTGTCATCCTGGTCGAGCCGGAGGTCGTAGATCAGGGCCTTGGTGAAAGCCCGGTAGATGACCATCACGTCGGAGTACCGCACGCCGTACAGCAGGTTCACGGTGCGGGTGAAGAGCCAATTGCCGAAGGCGGTGACCAGGTCGTCGTCCTCGCTCTTCGCGCCGTCCAGATAGCGCGAGCCGATCACCAGGTCGTAGCCTTGCCGCATCTTGTCGATCAGCCGTGGCAGGACGGCCGGGTCGCAATTCCCATCGGGGCTGAACGAGACGATCGTGTCTCCCTCGATAAGAGGCAGCGCTTCCAGGTACGCAAAGCGAATCCCCGGCCGCCGCTGCACGTGGACGGTGTAGCCGGCCTGGCGGGCCCATTCCACGGTGCCGTCCGTGGAGCCGCCGTCCAGGATCAGGATTTGGTCGAACCACTCCGGCGAGATGCGCGGCATGATCGCGCGCACGCCGTCGATTTCGTTGAGTGTGAGCGCCAGCAGAGTCACTTTCATCAGCGGAATACTCCTGGGGAGCCCTCGATGCCCTCCGCGACGGGGCCAGGCTGTGGCTCCGGCGATGACGTCTCGTCGGGTACCGCATACAAGGCCCAGAGGTTGGATTGGGCCACGAGGGACAATTGCAACTGCCAATCGGGCCGGACGACCACCTGCGTGAAACCGAATTCCTCCGCCAAGGCACGCCAAGCCGCAGGGCTGCGTGCCTGCCACAAGTCGCGGCTGGCCGACCGCACGATGCCTCCCGGCTCTGGCACGTAGTCCGAGGGCCTGGGCTTGAGCAGGTCGTCGTTGTGGAGGCGCTGCAGAATGTTGTTCATGGCCGGCGCCGACTCCGGCACGTACGGCAACTGGTTTAACGGTCCCAGCAGCACGGGCCGCCCGGTGCGCAATTGCATGCCGCGCACGCCGGGGGCGATCACGACCAACCCGCTCCCTTCGTGAACCCGGGCCAGCAAGGGATCGCTCTGCCAAACGTGTATCGCCTTGTAGCCCTTTGCCAGATCGGCAAACGTCGCGCTTCCCAATGTGGCCACCGCCAGGCAGCAGGCGCCGCCGGCAGCGGCGAACCGCAGAGGGCGCAAAAGTGACCGCGCCTGACCGCCGCGGAGCGCCCAGCGAACCACCCAGGCCGCCAGCAGCGCGAGACACAGTCCAACGGTCGGCTGCCAGCCCAGGACTTCCATCGCAGCGCACCCGCCGCCCACGGCAGTGACGGCCGTTACCAGCGATCGGATCGGGTCACGATCGAGCAGCCTCTGCACGGGCGCGGGCAGGTAGATGGCGGCCACACCAAGGAGGTAGGTCGCCGATACGTGCCAGTCGTGCGGCGCGGGCCAGAACGCCAAGCCCAGCAGGATCAACGCCGCGAGGTGGCGCAACAGCCGCAAGGCCCGGCTCGGCTCCGAGCCATTCCGCGCCAACTGCCAGGCGCAACCCATGGTCGTCGCCGCGGCCATGAGCAGGACGTGGCGCACCTCCGGCACGTAGAGGTGCGTGTCGTTGCGAAACACGCGTAGCGCGACGTACGCCATCAAGCCGCCTTGCAGCGCGTAGATCGTGGGGTGCCAGCGATAGCGCGCCACGAGCCCCAGCACGAGCGCCGGGAACACCTGGGCGATAACGTTGATGTAGCGCCCCGGCATGGCCATCACGACTTGCGTGGGCAGATGCTCGCGCCAATGTGTGCTGAGCGCCAGCGATACGCCCAGCGCCGCGGAAATCGCCAGGGTGCCCATCAGAAACCGCCCGCACGAGGCCGCATCGTGCGAGAGGCGCCGCAGCCACACCAGAGCGACGGCGCCAGCGCACACGCCGTAGTACAGGCCCACGCCGCCCAACGGGTACGCCTGGCGATGCGAATCCCAACCAGCCGCGAAGGCCGCGACATACTGGGAGCGTACTTCCGGCGAGATGCTCGGCAACTCGCGAATCTGGTGCAGGTGATAGGCGAAACTCGCGGCCGAAAGCAGGAGCCCAATCCCGAGCCACGTGGCCACGGGTTTGAGGAAAGGCCGTTCTTGTTTTCGATTCCAAAGGAAACTGACCACGCCAATGCCCAGGCACCAACTGCCCAGCGCCGGATGGCACGCCGGGGCCAGTCCCATCAACCAAGCGCTTGCCCGCCGCATCCCCAGACCATAAAGCGACCAGGCCAGCAGCACCAACGCCGTCCCAAAGGCGCCGTAGTACATCCAGGGGCGGTCGGACAAAAGAAAGACCTCATACACGCCTTGGATTTCCTGGCACATCTCGGCCCACAGGCAGAGAATCGGCAGGAGCACGGCCAGCAGCCAATTGCGGCTCAGAGCGAAAACGCAAAACGACAGGGCTTGAAACGACATCACGCCCAACAGCCCACCCAATAGCATGGACACCACGCGTTCGCCTATCCCGCAGGCCAGCAGCAGCGCGGAAACCTGGTGCAGCAGCGTCCACGTCTTGAGGTGGTACAGGTAAAAGGGATTGTCGGCCGGGTATTTCACCAGGCCGGCCAGTACCTGGGCGCTCTCGACCGGGATCTGGAGGCCGCTCTGCGCGCCCAGCAGCAGTCCGCAAAATCCGCTGATGAGCGCGACCCGCAGGAGGTGACGGCGGCACCGCTCCGGCGGGACGTCGTCACGCGAGGCCAGCGCCGCCGTCCAGCGACGGAAGCAGCGGACCAGCAGCGAGCCGGTCGCGTGGTCCGCCGGGGCACCCTGGATTCGTTCGCTGCGCATGGTTTTGGTCACTTTCGTATCCGCGGCGATCGGGTCGTGTCTCCGATCACCGCAATGCTGCGACTTGCCGGTCCTCATCTGTGCAACGTATTGAGCACCGTGCTGATTTGGCGCGGATGTCGAAGAGGCAGACCGGCTTGCGGGCTAGCGACGTCCTCAAAGCCATAGGTGTCCTTGATAATGAAATTGGGCCGTCGCTTGGCCTCCCAATACACGGCCCCCAAATACTGGCCGATGATGCCGATGCTCACGAGTTGCACGCCGCCGACGAGCAGCACGGCCACGGTGGGCGGCAACCAGCCGATCGTCTCTTGGCCCGCCATAGCGGCGGCGGCGAGCCAAGCCAGCAGTCCGCCGCCGGCCAGGAGCATCGCCAGGCCGGCGAAGGTCGGCACTTTCAGCGGCAGATCGGAGAACGCGATGAGCGCGGAGTCGAAGAAATTCTTGAGCACCTTCCAGCCCAGTACGGGGAACTTGCTGCGGCCGGAGAACCGCGCCGCGCGCTCGTAATACACCACGGCCTGCGGGTAGCCCAGCCAGCACACGAGGCCCCTGACGAACGGCCGCTTCTCGGGGAACTGCACCAGCCGCTCGGCCACGCGGCGGGAGAGGAGCTTGAAGTCCCCCGCCTCGTGCGGCAAGTCGATCTGCGAGACGGCCCGCAGGGCCGAATAGCCGAGACTGGTGATGGCCCGCTTGAGCCACGTCTCGCCCCGCCGGGCGCGGCGCACCGTGTGCACCACGTGCACGTGCGGATCGGCCTTCCAGGCGCGGATCATTTCCGGGATCACCTCCGGCGGGTCCTGCAAATCGGCGTCCATGTAGATCACGGCATCGCCGCCGGCGTACTGCATGCCGGCCAGCACGCAGGGCGAGACGCCGAAGTTCCGCGACATGTTGACGATACGGATATCACCCCGCTCGGCCGCCGCCTGCCGCAGGATTTCCTCGGAGCGGTCGGTGGAGGCGTCGTTGACGAAGATCAACTCGTAGCCGGCCACTTGGCCTTGCTCGATCAGGCCGGCAAACACGGCCCGCAGGCGGCGGATCAGCTCCGGCAGCACTTCCGCTTCGTTCCAGAACGAGAAGACGACGGAGACGAACATGCGATGGTCCCGCCGCTCCGGCTCCGCGGGCAGCCGGGCGTGGAAGGTCG
>JBGQHD010000505.1:0-4637 GCA_041497795.1 Planctomycetia bacterium | reverse complement strand
GCTCAAGGTGGCCACGATGGCCGGCGTGCACGACACCGTGGGCATCGACCTGGTGGCGATGAGCGTCAACGACTGCATCTGCTGCGGGGCCGAGCCGCTGTTCTTTCTCGACTACGTGGCCATGTCGCACGACGATCCCGACGTGCTGGAGAAGATCGTCGCGGGCGTCGCCACCGGTTGTATCGAGGCCGACTGCGCCCTGCTGGGGGGCGAGACGGCCATCATGCCCGACATCTATGCCCGCGGCGATTACGACCTGGCCGGCTTTTGCGTGGGCGTGGTCAACAAGCGGCGGATCATTAAGGGGCAGGGCATCGTGCCTGGCGACGTGGTGCTGGGCGTGGCCTCCAGCGGGCTGCACTCCAACGGCTATAGCCTGGTGCGGAAGATCGTGTTCGACATCGCCGGCCTGGCGATCGACCAGCACATGCCCGAGCTGGGCCGCACGGTCGCCGAAGAGCTGCTCGTGCCGACGCGGATTTACGTGCGGCCGCTGCGGCGGGTGCTCAATCATTACACGGTGAAGTCGGTCGTGCACGGCATCGCCCACATCACGGGCGGCGGCCTGGTCGATAACCTGGTCCGCGTGCTGCCGGAGAACGTGCAAGCCGTGGTCCGCCGCGACAGTTGGGAAGTGCCGCCCGTCTTCCCCTGGCTGCAGCGGCTGGGCAACGTGGCCGACGACGAGATGCGCCGCGTCTTCAACATGGGCCTCGGGCTGGTGCTGGTCGTGGCCGAATACTTCGCCGAGAGCATTCAGAACCAACTGGCCGACTGCGGGCTGAAGAGCTGGCCGATCGGCGAGATTCGCGCGGGGGCGAAGAGCGTGGTGATCGACTAGCTGGCGGCGCCTGTCCCCCGGAGCGGAGCGAAGGCTCTTGAGCACCGCCGCGAGAGATTCTTCGCTGCGCTCAGAATGACAGTCTGCGCTCAGAATGACATCGGCGTCACGCTTGCGGTTTAGCGCCGCGACTAAAACGTGTGCAACACCGCCAGCCGCGGATCGCGCACGTCGCGGAGCGCCCAGGCGTACTTGTTGCGGCCAATCAGATCGGCCGGGGCGTTGAAATAGCGCTGCATTTCCCTGAGCTGCGCGGCGGTGACCACCTCCCCGGCCGGCCGCTGGGCGTTGCGGGAGACCAACAGCAGGCGGTAGCTTCCCGGCTCGGGCAGCTTGAGGACGAAGTTGCCCAGCGCGTCGCTCCGGTCATACTTGCCGCCCAGCTCTTCGATCGCCATTTCGGCGACCCGGCCGGCATCGCGCGGCGCCAGCGGGCCCAAACCCGTCACGAGCAGCGTGCCCAGTTTGTTCGGCGGAATCTCAGCGGGCAGAGCGATGACGACGGCCCCCGAATCGGGCGTCTCTTCGCCCCGCGCATCGCGGAACGTCAGCGTGCCGGCGATCTGCACGTCGGCATCGCGGCCCGACGCGCCGCGCTCGGCCGGTCCGATGCCCCGGCCGATCAGGTAGCCCAACGCGAGACCGACCGCGGCCATCAGCAAGATCAAGGCCGCCTGGAAGTACAGCGTCCGGCGGCGGATCGTCAGCACGTCGCTGTACGAGCTGGGCTGGTCGTCGCGCTTCAGCACGCCCAGAGCGCTACCAGCCGTGCTCCGCGGACGCCGCGTCGGCTTCTCGGTCAAGGGTGCCTGCGTGCGAGCCGGTGGGTCCACCGATCCCGCACTCTCGAGCCGTTCTCGCTGCGCCGCATTGCCTTCTGCGCGGTCCCGGCTGGGCTTAGCTCCTGCGGCGCCTGCCCGCCGCGGAGCCGTCAGCGTATCGGCCGAACTATCGCCATTGGACTGGGCGGAGTGGACAGGACCGCGCGTCGACTTCGCGGACGGCAACTTTGCGGTCGGCGGAGGAGGTGGCGGCGCCGATGCAGGCGATGAGTTCGTTGGCGACGAGGGTGATGGTATTGGTGGCGGCGGAGGCAGCGGATCGTCAAAGACCGCGAACTCCGGAAAGAGATCGGCGGAGACCTTCGGCCGCTCCACATCGGCTAGGGCCGGCATCGCCTCAGCCGCTTCGGGTTCCGGCACCGTGAGCGGCTGACGGCAACGAGGGCACTCCACCTCGGTGCCGATCTTCTTACGCCCGACCTTCAGGCGGCTGCGGCAGTTTTGGCAAAGGAAAACGACGGGCATCTGGGCCTCGGGCACCACCGCAAGATGCTGCGGCTACGAAGTCTAGGCTAACAGAATCGGCCCAGATCGGCCAGTGCCGGGCGGCGGACGGTGCCGCGAGGCGTACCGCTGGCGAATCGCCAGTCACTGTCATTTTGAGCGGAGCGAAGAATCTGTGGCGATGCCGCGAGAGACCCTTCGCTCCGCTCAGGGTGACAGACTTGACCGGTCACGGCACGTGGCCGCGTCTCTCCGAGACGCGAATGCGAGTCTCGGAGAGACTCGCCCACGTGACTGGTCACGGTGATCCCGCGGACCAATCGTGATTCGCCCCCACTGAGCTTGCTCAGTGGAGCGCATGATTGGCGCACTAAGTGCATGCCAATCATCGGCTCCACCGAGCGAGCTCGGCGGGGGTCGGGGATTCTCCAGCGTCGTGGGTAGTGCAGAATCACCGCTCTACCGAGCAAGCTCGGTAGGGGCGATACAGTGCAGCTACTTCCCTCCACCCACGTCGAACTTTACGCCCTGCGCCAGTGGCAGGTCGGTGCCATAGTTTACCGTGCAGGTCTGGCGGCGCATGTAGGCTTTCCAGGAATCCGAACCGGCCTCACGGCCGCCGCCGGTTTCCTTCTCGCCGCCGAACGCGCCCCCGATCTCGGCCCCCGAGGTGCCGATATTCACGTTGGCGATGCCGCAATCGCTGCCGGCGGGGGAGAGGAACTGCTCGGCCTCGGTCAGGCGGTCCGTGAAGATGGCCGACGACAGCCCTTGCACGACCGAGTTGTGGATCGCGATCGCCTCATCCAGGTCGCGATACGTCATGAGATAAAGGATCGGCGCGAATGTCTCCTCGCGAACGATGGCCATGTGCGGTTGTGCGCGAACGATGGTCGGCTCGACGAAATAGCCGGGCCGATCGAGGCGACGGCCGCCGTGGACGATCTGGCCGCCCTGCGCTTGGGCTTGTTCCAGCGCGTGCAGCATGGCCTCCACGGCTTGCTCGTTGATCAACGGGCCCATCAGCACGCCCTCCTCCCACGGATCGCCGATCTTCACGCTGCGGTAGGCCGCGACGAGCCGCTGCTCGAAATCGCGGGCGATCGACTCGTGCACGATCAGCCGCCGCAGCGTCGTGCAGCGCTGGCCGGCCGTCCCGACCGCGGCGAAGAGCACGGCCCGCAAGGCCAGGTCGAGGTTCGCCGAGGGGGCGACGATCACGCCGTTATTGCCGCCTAGCTCGAGCAGGCTGCGGCCAAGCCGCCCGCCGACGACTTCGCCGATCCGCCGGCCCATGCGGCAGCTTCCCGTGGCCGAGATGAGCGGCAGCCGGGGGTCGGCGATCATCCGCTCCCCGACATCACTGCCGCGGCCGATGCAAAGGTTGAACAGGGCGTAGGACGGATTTCCAATCCGTCCTGCGGCGGACGGATTGGAAATCCGTCCTACGATTTTGCTGGCGATCTGCTGCACGGCCACCGCGGTCAGGGGCGTCTCGCTGGAGGGCTTCCAGATCATCGTGTCGCCGCAGGCGGCCGCCAGCGCGGCGTTCCAGGCCCAGACGGCGACGGGGAAGTTGAAGGCCGTGATGATGCCGATCGGCCCCAGCGGGTGCCATTGCTCGAACATGCGGTGCCGGGGCCGTTCGCTGGCGATCGTCAGCCCGTAGAGCTGCCGCGACAGGCCGACGGCGAAGTCGCACATGTCGATCATCTCCTGGACTTCGCCTTCCCCCTCGCTGCGAATCTTGCCGGTCTCCAGGGTGACCAGCAGGCCCAGGTCGGCCTTGTGCTCCCGCAGGGCCTGGCCGAATTGGCGGATCACCTCGCCCCGCGCCGGCGGCGGAACAAGCCGCCAGTCGGCAAACGCCTCTTGTGCCCGGCCGGCGAGCGTTTCGTAATCGTCGGCCGAAGCCATCCGCACGCGGCCCAGCGGCTTTCCCGTGGCCGGATTAAGCGACACCAGTTCTCCTCCGCCGCACGGCAGGGGCGAACCGGAAGACGCGCCGTCATTGACGTCACGCAGGCCGAGGCGACTGAGGACGGCATCGAACATGGTCTGGGCCTCGCGTCAAAGGGTTGGCTTTCGCGGCAAAGGCAGAGCGAGCCCCCGAGGAGTGCCGCCCGTCTTGTCCGGGTCTTCAAGGCGCGAGACGCGGCGGCCTCTTGGCGGCCAGTTCGCGCAGCACCTTCAAGCCAGCGCCGGCGGCGCGTTGGGCGCGACTCGCTCATGCCGCCAATTGTCCGTGCGACGATTCGATCAGGTCAAGCGCTGTCAGTACAGCGCTGTCAGCACCCCGGCTGCTTGGAGCAGCCGGGGTGCTCATGCCTTGATTCAATTCGCCCCATCGTCCAGAATACCGCGTCGTTTCTCGGTGCTTGCCTCACGAACGGCCCAGCTCGTGGCGGCGGCGGTCATCCGTGGTGAGGAGACGTTCGCTCGATGGCCTTTGAACGCGTAGAGCAGCTTCAGGACGAATACATTGACAAATACGTGGTCGTGGACGAGTC
>JBGQHD010000504.1:0-4661 GCA_041497795.1 Planctomycetia bacterium | reverse complement strand
TGCGCCAGCGATCGCTGCGCCAGCATCCAATGCGTGAGGCCGGCCAGCCGCAAGCGCCGGCTGGCCGATTCCGCTTCGTCCAGCAGCGCGTCGAGCGGCCGCCGGGCGCCCGCGTCGGCCAAGACCGCGACAGCACCCCGCAAAGTTTGCCCAGGCGGCACGACCGGACCTGCGGCGCGCAACAGATCCTGCCGCCGCTGATGACACTGCTGCAGCCGCTGGAGCAGCGATTGCTCGACGGGCGTCACCGTGGGCCAGTCGTCGCTTATCGGAGCGACGAAGCGCTGCCGGCGCTTTAGGAGTACAGCCAGAAATTCTTCCTGCACGACCATCAAATCGCGGAGGAACTCCTGGGCGGCGTCATGCCAGGCGAGGGTCGTGGATGGTTCGTTCACGAGATGAGCCTTGTGCCAAGGGGGTCGGCAGGGTCGTGAGTCGATTTCGCGACCAGAGTGGCCGTCTCGCTCCGCGAGACGAATCTTCATCTCGCGGAGCGAGATGGCTACTTGGCGATCGTCGCGAGATCACCGTCGCAGGGCGTTGAACTGCTGTTCATACATGGAGTCGGCCAACCGGCCCCCTTGGGCCGAGGTCATGCTCTTGACCAACTCTTGGTCCAACTGGCCCTGGAAGACTTCCTCGCCGTGGCCGCCGTGGAAATACGGCACCTTGCCCTGGCTCTTCCGCATCGTGGCCAGCATTTGGCCGTAGAGCGCATTGCCCACGAACTGGTCGAAGGCCTGGTGCAACGGCGTCTTGTCGGCGCCCAGGGCCTCCAGAAGCCCGCTGGAGTCTTCGCCGAAACGGAAGCGGACCGAGTTGTCGGTCGCCATGACGACCAGCCGGCCGTCATCCCCAATGCTGGCTTTGAGTCCGGGAACCTCGTTAAGGGCCGTGGCGACGTCCTGCAGCGACGTGCCGTCCCGCTCGTCGCGCCAGGTGACGCGGATGCGGCGTTCCTCATCCCTGACTTGGCCGTCCATACCGCCGGTGCGGCGAATGTGCAGCGTGAACTCGCCGTCGGCGACCGGCTGTGGCAGCCCGGCCCGATTGAGCGGCGCCTTCGCGTCGTTGACGCCGTGATGGCTGGCGAACTCCGTCAGCAACGGCGCCTCGGCCGCCTCTTTGGCCGGCGAGGCGCCCACCGACGAAATGCCGGAAAGCAACTCGGCGAATGCTCCGGGCACGGCGCTCCCCACCGCTCCGGCCGCGGGGAGCAGGGAGGTGACCATCGGCAAGGTTGGCAGGACGCCGGGAAGCATCGGTTTGAATTCGGAATGCGGAATGCGGAATTGGAATGCGGAATTGGAATGCAGCATGCCGCTAGGCCAGGAATGCAACTTCGCATTCCGAATTCCGCATTCCGAATTCAGTTCACTCGATCACCACCTTCCCCAGCAGCTTGCGGTTCCGCTGCAGGCCGCGGACGATTTCGATGATGTCTTCGGCCGGCACTTTGATGGCGTTGAGCGCCTCGACCAGGGCCTTCAGCCGGGTGTTTTCGCCGCTGGGATCGACGCTGACGAACCGCTCGCCCGGGCCGTTGCCGACTTCCACGAGGATGTCCTTGTGACTGATCGCCACCGGGCCGATCTCCACCTCGCCGCCGACCACCACCAGGCCGGATTGCTGGTCGATGTACACGCGGGCCACGGCCGGCACGTTGTCGATGGGCAGGTTATTGATTTGGGCCACGAAGTCGGCCGGATGCTCCAGGTACTGCGGGGGAACGAAGACCTCGATGTTCACCTGGTCGCGGGCCTTGGCCGGCACCCGCCCGCCGTCTTGGCTGTCGAGCCGGAACTGCTCGTTGATGCGGTACTCGATCTCTTGCGTCAGGCGGAAGTCGGCCACGTCGCGGTCCAGGATGACGGTCAGCTTGCCGTCTTTGACGAACGGCGTGTAGATGTCGCGATCCAGGCGGCAGCCCTGCAACACGCGGCCGGTCCGGGCGGCCGGCCCTTTGACGCGCATCGGCCCTTGAGCGACCGCGTAGACGACGTCGCTTCTTCGCTGAGCATCGATCAGCGGCGTGGGCAGCAACTCGCCGCCCGCCAACGACTTGGCCGAGATCGTCGAGCTGACGACGCAATCGATCCGGTTGCCCTCGCGCGAGCCGCTGGCCGGCACGGTGGCCCGCACTTCGACCAGGGCAACGTTCTTGCACTGCTTCAGCTCGGCCAAGCCGGCCGGCAGCGGATGGCCCATACGCTCGAGCATGTTCGCCAGCGCGCGGATGCTCGGCAGCACGTTGCCGCCGTCGCCCGTGCCCGGCAAGCCAACGACGAGTCCCGTGCCGATCAGCTCGTTGTCTTCCTGCCCTTTGATGCGGGAGATGTCGGCCAGCCGGACCTGAGCCGAAGCCGATGCCGCCAAGGCCAGCACCAGCAGCAACGAAGGAAGAGGCCTGCGAGCCAGGCCGTAAGGCGGACACTCTTGTCCGCCCTGCCGGCCGTGTCCAACCGAGTGGAGACGCTGGGGAGCCATAACAGCCTCGAAAGCTAGAGAGGGCCTGCCGTCCCCCCGAACGGCAGGCCCAAGGATGGTCGATGCCCACACTAGCGCCGTTTTTTGGTAGCCGAAGTCGCCAGACTTCGGCCGAGCTGAACTCTGGCGAGTTCAGCTACCATAACGACCAGCGCGTCACACGGCGTGATCGTGACCTGGGCCGCAGCGATTATCGGCATCCACGTGCCGCGACTTGACGTAAAACGGCGCGATCCTAGAACGGCGCGATATAGTCGTAGAACCGCCCCAGCCAGCCGCGACGGTACGAGTCGGGGACGCTCCCCGCCTCTTCCTTGCAGATGGTCAGGTCGGCGATGTTCTCGCTGAGCACCTTGTTGTTGGGCTGCACGTCCTCGGGTCGCACGCAGCCGCGCAGGGTCTGCTTCCACACCTCCTCGTTGTTGGTGATCATCTGCTGGGCCTCGATGATCAGTTGGCCGTTGGGCAGCACGTCGGCCACTTTGGCGGCGATGGTGAACTGCATGCGATCTTTGGTTTCCAACTGGCCGTCGGCTCGGTACTGGCTGTTGAGCGCGCCGGTCACCCGCGGGTCGCCGTCGCGCTGGGGCGCCGGCTTGAGGGCCAGCCCGTCCAGCCGAACCCAGTTCGATAGCACCGCATCCAGGTTCGCCCGCTTGCGGCGCTCCAAGCTGCCATCGCTGAGCACCTGGGCTTTGACGTTGACCACCACCGTGACGATATCGTGCTTCTTCAGCTTGCGCACCGGCGGCAACTGCTGGTACCACCAGGAGCGCTGCGGGAGATGGAAAGGCATTTCGCCCTCGCCCGGATACGGCAACCCGCCGCTTTGGGCGCGGGCCGCGGACGAGCCGGCGGCACAGATTGCCGCCGCCAGGCAGGAACAAAACAGTTTTCGGTGCATGGGAGTCCTTTCTAGAGTCGTTGCGAGCCCTCTTCCTTCGGCCGGGTCACGATGGTGGCGCCGACGCTGATCTCCACTTCTTTGACGCCGGTGACCACGGCCTGGAACGCGTTGCGGCGTGCCGCCGATTCCACCATCACCACGTCGCCGCGTTTGCCGGAGTCCCGCGCCCGGCCTTCGGTCCGAACGCGCACGCCGCCGTGGTTGACGACGATGCTCACCCGCTCGCCGCGACGCACCAGCTCGGGCAGCTCGACATTCTCTGCGTCGATCATCTGGCCGGCGCGGACCGGCCGCTCGACCACGTTCCCCACCGCGTCTTCGATGAACTCGAATCCACGGACTTGCCGGTCCGCGTCGCCGGCCGCCTTGATCTTGAGATCGCCCGCCTGGAGGATCGTGCCGCGCGGAAGGTCGCGGGCAGCTACGACGACCGTGCCGGGCAGCTTGATCTCGGCCGTGACGACGCCTTCCTGCCGTCGACCGGCGACGCTCCACCGCATCACAAACTGCTGCTTCCCCAGCCACGGCCGGATGGCGCCGCGCTGCGGAGCGTGCTCCGTGTGCACCACGGCGACGTCGTTGGCCCCGGCCGGCGGCGGACCCGCGGCCAGGTTGGCGTCGCGAGCTTGTGCATCCAGCCGCTCTGTCGGAAGAAGTTCGACTTGCCAGGGCAACCCGGGATCGACCTGCGACTTCAAGAACCGCACCACGGCCGCCACGGCGGGCTCGCTGGCCCGGCTGTCGGGACCGTAGCCGGCCCCCACTGCGCGCCGCGCGAAGATGCTGGGAGTGACCGCGTCGGCGGCAGCCCCCAGTTCGATCACGCTCGCGCCCGAAACGGTATGCAGCCTCAAGTCCACGCCGCGGGCGAGCAGCGCTTCGCGCACCTGGCGGGCGGTGACGTACCGCTCCTGCGGCGAGCTGGCGAAGAGCTCGACTTGACCGAGCCGCGCGGCTTCGTCGGCTGAGCCGCCGTGAATCTCGGCGACGTCGGCCAGATGAACCATGTTGCCCGGCACGGACGCATGCGCCTTGAGGTGGATATCGGCTGCTCGGGCAGCCGCGCCCGCGGCCGCGGCGAGCACGCCGGCGGTGAGGATGAGGACGCGGCCGGTACGATCGAACATGGTCATTCCCTGAGAATAGTAGGCACGCTCCGCGTGCCGTCCAAGTAGAACGGAATTCATTCCGTTCGCCGATTCAGCCATCGCGTACCGAACGCGCCGCCGCGAACGGAATGAATTCCGTTCCACGGCACACGGAGTGT
>JBGQHD010000503.1:0-4661 GCA_041497795.1 Planctomycetia bacterium | reverse complement strand
GCCAGGTGCCAACGGAATTCGTCGCTTCGATCCGGCGGCGCAAACTCGGTCGTGAGACTGGTGAAGCGGCTGCTCCCTTCGGCGTCGAAGGCGAAGTTGACCGCCGGGTTCAGGTGCTCGTCAACGCCCCCACTGACGTTGCTGAGATAGCCTCCCGTGACGTCGTGGGAGTCTTGAAAGACGAGGATCTCCACCCGGTAATTGCCTTTGTACTTCCATCCCCCCTCGGAATTCGGCTCGATGAGATCGCTCAGGGGCGTGTCCTTGGCCGCCGGTTCGTTGCCGCGCACGACCCGCGTGAACATGCCGGCGCGATAGTCCCTGGGCCCGTCCGCAGCATTGGCGCCGTCGGCGTCTTTTCGCGGTCGGTAGTATTGCTCCACGATATCCGGGTCCAGCGGCACCCAGCGGGCCTCGGGCCGCGCGTCGGGCTCGTCCGCGTAGCGCGTGAGCTCTTTCTTCGTCGCGGGCGTTTGGTCAGGGTCGAGCGCGATTTTCCCCAGCGCCAGGTGCCGACTGTCGCGACGGTTCGCCAGAATCCGGAACTCCAACGTCCCCAGGTCGGTGACGTTGCGCTTGATCTCGGCGACCTCGTCCTCGTTCACGTCCGGCACGATGATCTCCACCTGGTCGGCGCCCGACAGGCGGACGACGATCTGCTTCGTGCCGTTGGGGTCGATGCGCTTGCGCAAGGCGTCGATCAGCAGGTTGGGGTCATCCTTTTCCCTTTGCTTGATCTGGTAGATCAGGTCCACGCCGCCGCGCAGGTCGATGCCGAACTTCAGCTCGGCGCCCGAGGGCTTGCCGCGTTGGATGCGGACCACCGCATTGGAGATGCCGACCCAGGAAATGAACCCGGAGGCGATGACCGTGAACGCCACCAGCCCGATCTTCCAGGAAAAGTCGGGCATCCGCAGGCGGCGGCCGAGCACGCGCCCCAGCGCGTACGAGGCGATGATGATGAACATCGCGATCGTCAGCGGATAGGTGAAGATCGCGACGACGTAGCTGCTCACCGTGGCCCACGTCCCTTGGCCTTCGGCCTCAGCGGAGGCGCTGGCCGCGGTCTTGGCCGCCGGGGCCGTTTTGGCCGGCTCGGTCTTGGCCGCGGCGCCGGTCTTGGCCGCTTCCACGCTCGTCGCGCCGGGTTCGGGCGGGGCCTGCTCGCCCCGGGCGGCCCCGGACCAGACCGCCACCACGGCGAACAACCCCAGCACGATCAGGCCACGCAAATTAGGCTTCATGGAATCGTCCTGTACGACTACTAGGCAAGGGCTGGCCCCTTGAAATCCCCACCGGCCCTGTGGTCAATCCGTGTCATCCGCGTTATCCGTGGTCTCATCAGTTGCGGCGCTGCCGCGCTGGCTTATTCGTGGTCTCATCAGTTGCGGTACGCCGCGCTGGGAGAACTATGTTCTATCGCAGGTACCGAGTTGTTCTTGGCGCTGGAATCGGACGCGGCTCTTCGGCGTCCGGCGCTACTTCGCCGAGCCGTCGCCCTTGGGCTCGTCCTTCTTGGTGTCCTCGAGCTTGGGGTCCTTTTTCGACTCGTCCTTCTTCGATTCGTCCTTCTTGCTCTCGTCTTTGAGCACTTCGTGGATCGCACTGCGGAGCACGCGGACCTTGGCCCCGGTCGCCTCGTCGATCTTCAGCGTCACCTCGTTGCCGTCGGGCGAGATGCCGGCCACGGTGCCCAGCACGCCGCCGATCGTCACCACGCGGTCGTTCTTTTTCAGGTCCTTGCGGAGTCGCTCCTTGCGTTGCCGCTCCCGCCGCTCCGGCAGGAACAGAAAGAAGTAGGCCAGCAGCGCCATGCCGATGAAGAACGGCATGAACTGCACGCACTGGGGGCCCCACACCCCGGTCCCCGTTCCATCTCCTTCGGCGGCTGCGAGGAGTGCCCCAGCGGAAACCGCCTCGATCAAGTCAGACATGAGCATGGCAACTGGTTCGTCACGCGACGTGACACGTCGCAGGCCTTTGTCCTAGCTCGGCAAGAGCACCCACCCTGGCGGTCGCCGCGGGAAACAAGACACGCTGGAGCCGTCCGCCTCCCCTTGGAGTGCGGCGACTTGTCGCCGCTTTTGGATTCTTAGATCGAAGAGAACGCATCGCACGGCTTAATGCCACCGTCACACCAAAAACCCCAAAGCGGCGACGAGTCACCGCACTCCCAAGCACCCTGCGCGAACAGAAACGGCCCGACACAACGCGTCGGGCCGGACATCCCAGCTTTCGGCGCGTCATCTTAACGGATTTGCGCCGAGAGCGACAAGGGGAAGTGAAGGGACACTGGCCGACGAACGCTCGGTCGCCTACACTGAAGGAGAGAGCGAGAGACCATTCTCCCGTTCTCCCGCCAACGCATACCGAGGACAGCGCTTGGCCGTCAGCGATTCCACGGCAAGGCGATACCAACTGCACGATCCCGACGTGCGGCTGATGATCGAGGTGCGCAACGACAGCGCCTCGGCCTTCAGCGAGTTGATGCTGCGCTACCAGCATCGCGTGCTGACCATCCTGGAAAACCTGGTCGGTAGTCGCGACCTGGCCGAGGACTTGACCCAAGACGTGTTCCTGCGGGTGTTTCGCGCCCGCAAGACCTACGAGCCGGGCTCCAAGTTCTCCACCTGGTTGTTCACGATCGCCAACAACGTGGCCTCCAACGCCCGGCGCTCCAAGGCGCGGCGGCGGGAGGTCGTGCTGGAGGGCTCCGAGAGCGGCCCGCTGGGCGCGCGGCCCCTCGACCAGCTCGCGCTGGCGGCCAGCGGGCAGATGCCGGCGCGGATGTTGGACAAGGCCGAGATGCGGGAGATCGTGCGTCTGGCCCTGGCCGAGTTGAACGAGCGGCAGCGGATGGCCGTGCTGCTCAACAAGTTTGAAGGCATGAGCTACGCCGACATCGCCGCGACGATGGACCTGTCGCCGCAGGCCATCAAGTCGCTGTTGTCGCGGGCACGGGTCAACCTGCGCGAGGTGCTGGAGCCGTATCTGGCCATCGGCCAACGCCCGGTCCCTGGCGCGATTGCGGCGAATGGCGACGAAGACAGCAACGCGACCGATGACGACTCCGATACGTAACGTGAGGCACGTTTCCAAACGTGCCCACGACCCGAAGTCTGGCGACTTTGGCTACCTACTAACACGGACCACCAGCCCCGAAAGTCGATGAGCATGCGGCCCAGTCGAAAACTGCGGAACCTCAACGTCTGGCAGCAGGGCATCGCGCAACATCGCGCTCTGCAGCATCGCGGCGCCGCCTCGAGCCACGGTTCGTCCGCGCCGGGCGGCTGGGCCAAGGCGTTCTTTCGCCGGCTCTTGGGCCGCCGCGCCGCGGCCGCAAAAGGCGGTGCGCCATCGCTCTCCGCATCATCGCTCTCCGCATCATCGCGGCCCGCCGCCGAGAATCTGGCGCTGGCGATTTCTCAGTACGCCGACCGCCCTGAGCTGCGGGAGGCCATGCTCAGCCGGCGCGCCTTGACGATGCCAGGGCAGGGTGCCTCGCCGCCGCGCATGGTTCAGGCCGGCGCGATCGATGTTTCGCTCTGCCGCGACCTGCGGTTCTGGCGGCGCGGCAAGGAATTCGTCGCCGCGGCACTCGGCGGCTTCGATCCGGGCGCCGGCGCCGAGCATGCCGCCCAACGGCGGGCCTTCTGGCGGCAGCGGTCGCAGCGGCGCACCGCGGTCGTGAGCCCCAGCCCGACGTCGAAGGCGGCTCAGTCGCTGCGCTCGTTGCTCCGCGCGTTGGCCGCTGGGCAGGGACGGGATGAAGTCAGCCACGATGAGGTGGGCCGCGATGACGTTAACCAGATCGCCGTCGGCACGCCCGCGGGCACCGTCTCCATCGGCGGACGCTCGCGAAAGACGGCCAACCGGAAAGTGCCGCAGCCCGTCGCCGCCGCGGCCGGCATGCGGCGGGCCAAGAGCTTTCGCGACCACAAGTTCCGCCAGCAGGGGCTAGGCCTCTTGCAAAAGGCGCTACGGGCTAAGAAGTCAGGCGGCCCGAGCCACGGTCCGCAGCAAATGTATCGCCCCGCCGCCGGTTGGGTGCCCGGGGCAATCTCCAAGTCCGTGTCCAAGCCGACGGACTCGAAAGACTCATCCTCCGGCCCGTCCTCCAAGCAGGGATAACTCGACAGGTTCCGAGAATGACCGGCTCGTCCGACACAAACGCTCAGGCGAACGACGATTCGATTCGCCGCGAAGACCTGGTCGCCTATCTCGACGGCGAACTGGACGCCGAGGCCGCGCGCCGGCTCGAAGAACGGCTGCGCGGCGACGAAACGCTGCGGGACGAGTTGCACTGGCTGGAGCACACTTGGGACATGCTCTCCACGCTGCCGCGCACCGAGTCTCATCCGTCGCTGGCCCAGAGCACGATCGAGATGCTCGCCCTGGAGACCGCGGGAGACTTCCAGCGCCAGGCGGCCCGGCGCGTGCGGCGGCGGCGGGTGATGTGGGGCGCCGCCGCGGCCATGCTGTTCACTGCCGGCCTGCTGGGCACGCGCTGGGCCGGGACGCTGTGGCCGGACCCGGACGCTCCACTGCTGCGCGACTTGCCGGTCGTGCGACAGAGCGAGCTGTATCAGCAAGCCGGCGATGTCGAGTTTCTGCGTCTGCTGCGGCAGCGCGCACTATTCGTGAACGACGATGAACGATAG